>JAFSTJ010000301.1 GCA_017450525.1 Victivallales bacterium
TAACTCCAAACGCCACTCAAGTCGGTGAAATGGGGAAAATGCTTTCGCTGGTAACTGGGGGTGGTGATGTGGATCTTGCGCCAGTTGCACGATCCGATATTAAATCCATTATTGATTGCAGTATTGCCGATAAACTTGAAAAGCCATATGTGGTCTTTGTCCCCGGTGCCGGTGCAAATTGTCGCCGCTGGCCGGTCGAGAGATTCGCTCAGGTCGCGGCTGTACTTAAGCGCAACATTGTTGTTGTCGGGACAAAGGACGAGGCTGTGCTTGGAGAAGCAATTCCCAGAGCAGTTAATCTTTGTGGAAAAACTTCGCTTTCGCAGCTTGGTGGAATTCTTGCTGGTGCAGACCTAGTTGTTGCAAACGAAACTGGCACCGCAACATACGCGGCGGTAATCGGTGCTCGTACTTTGTGTTTGGTTGGGGGCGGCGATTTCAAGGCGTTTTTCCCAAACGAATTCTATAAGAACACGCGTAGCATCTATCATCATGATTCGTGCTTCTCTTGTATGTGGAACTGCTCAAAAACAGATCTTTCTCGTCGCATCGCCCCTTGTGTTGATGCAATTAGCGCTGAGGAAGTTTGCGAGGCCGCGCTGGGAATGCTCAGTTGAGTTGGCGGCATTGGCAGTTTCGGTTTCTTAAACGCGACCAATGCTCCTCGTGTCGGCGCAATGGCCAAACAGAGTGTTGGCGTATCGTCTGCACATGATATTAAATGATGAGAAGCAGGGCAGAGCCCGCTTTACAAGACTGAGCCTGCTTCGCAAGGCTAAGGGTTGGTTGGGGTGCTGGCCGTTGCTTCATGATGCTGGGCATTGACAAGGCTATTAAGCGACACGAGGCTCAAGTTTTGCAACAAGAACGATGTTGCCTCGTTGGGGTCGCTCGGTGGGGCGGATTTGCGGGGTTGCCACGCTGTGGCGGGGGCAAAGAGCTAGCAAGCAGTTGTTTCCCATTAAGGCACTTTCTTTTTGGGAAATGTGGTGTTCGGCTTTAAGATAGCAACTAGGCAGATAGTGGCTTTGATAGCGCTGATTGCCGTCATCCACCAGAGCATTGTGCTGAGAGATCTTACGTTGTGCGCGTCAAGGAACAGAACCCATGAGTGGGGGATGTATTTGCTGTAGTATCCGTAGCCAGTTATAAGCAAGAGAAGCCCGCTGTATGTGATGTTCAATGGTAGATACCATTTTAGGAAGCCGAAGCGATTGGCTGAAAACTCTGTTGTAACGAAGATGCAAACGATTGACGACAGGTATGCGATGCCAATGAGCCAAGGTATTGACCACCAATACGAGGCATATTGGTCGCCGCAAGGCAGTAAGCCGAGCGTGGCTCTTCCAAAGAAGAAGAATAGTGTGGCGAGGGTGAAGCAGAAGCAGGCATTTGCCAAAAGTGATTTTTTTATAAGCGGTTTGACGTCATCTCCACTTGAGTGTTTCTCTGCCGCGAAAGGGAAAATAGTAAATGCGAATGTAATTGAAAGAAAATTTGCTATTTCGGAAAAGCGTGTCGCCATGTAGTAGCCAGCGGAATCAAGGTCGGGAAGTCGTTGCCTAAGCACTGTAGACTCGACAAGGGAAAAAACGCAATCGACAATTCCCATTGCGGCAAAGATGGCGAAAAGCCTAGCGAAACGATGGATGATTTCACGTGTCCAATACGACTCAGCGGGTACGGAGAGCTCTTTGCGTAGGGAGAAGATTGACGCTACAATGTTGAAGGATGGGACTGATGCTTGTCCGACAAAGTATCCTGTGACAGCGCGAAAAGGCATTGTGATAAGCATCACGATGAGACGGAGAGGTGCACTGGCAACGCTGATGAGCGATTGTGCCTTGAATTTTTTAAGAGCTTGTATTGCGTTAGAATATATGGGTGCGACAGCCCCAACAAATGAAGTGGCCCTTATAACCAGGCCAAGGGATCCTTCAACGATGCGGATTCGCTCGAGAAACATGGGCAGAAGAAATCGGGAGACAACAAGTGCGATAAAAAGGAAAATCGCAGTTACAGTGAATACGCTGCGCATAAGAGTTTTGAGTTGCCCGAATTTCTTGCCAATGGAAAGACGTGACAGTTCATTGCGGAATGTGTTGGCAAATGCTATGACAGGGATTGCAAGAAAGGTAGCGAAATCCGTCAGCGGCTTTAGCGCCCCTAATTCTGCCGTGTTTACATATTTTGGAACTAGCCAAAGTCCTACGAACGCATTTAAAAAATCCCCTGCGCGACCAGCGCAGAAGAGCATCAGAGAATACCACCAGAAGTCTCCAAGTTTCGCATGTAACCTGTTTAGCATCCCTAATATTATATCAAATATGGCTTAGTTGCGTCGCAACGCGTCAGGTCATTGAGGAAATGGAAATTGAATCGAAGGCACTGCCCAAACAGCGTGATATTTGGTATAATCTGAATGTCGGCAGAGGGTATCGCCGAAAGGTTACGCTGTAACAGGAATA
>JAFSTJ010000302.1 GCA_017450525.1 Victivallales bacterium
ACCCCCCTCTGTGCCTTGGTTTATTTGACTTGCAGTGTCTTTGCAACGGCATTGCCTGTCGCCAGGTCGGTGACTGTGATGTTCCAGGAGCCAACAGCGGCGTTCAGCGGCAAGGAGATATTGTGCTTGCAACTGCCATCAATTGATGCTGCAAATTTGCTGTCGTCAGTGACATTGCCATTGGCGTCCTTAACCTCGATTTGCAGAGGATGAATGGATTTAACTGCCTTACCAGAGGCAAATCTTGGTTCAATTGCCAGCGCCACATTTTCGCCGCGCTTTGCCTTGGAGGCAAGTTTCACGCTCGGTGCAACCAGTTTTTCAGGCAATACTAGGTAGAGCCGCCCATTGTCGGGCGCATTGAATGCAAAGTCCATCGTGGTATTGTTTCCATCGCTGGAGAACTTCACTTCCTTGTGCTCCACCAAGTCGTAAACTGCGCCTGCATTGCGCTTCAGCGTGACAGTGCCAGAATTGGACACGCCCTTCTCCATCACCAGGCCATATTGTCCCCAGTAGTCGCCGAAAGTACGCTTGTCATTCACCACGAACAGATAATCCGCCTTGTCGGAAGAGCGCACCCATGTCACCAAATCTGGATTCGAGGTGGAAGCATACGGGCTGTAGTACGGCGCCAATGCACGACGTAATTCAAGTCCAGCATTCTGCAATGTTTCCTTGTCCTTGCGTGGGTCACCAGTGCGCCTGTACGCTTTGATTGAAATGTCTGGCACGATGCCAGGCACGGCATATTCATCAGCCACAACCAGGCCGCCCTTCTTCTGGAAATCCAGAATCTTGTTGTAAACAGTTTTGGGCAGCACATCGCAGTATGGCATAACCAGGACTTTCACACCGTCCAGACCGTCCCTGGCGATTTTCTCCTCATAGATTACCCTAGGTGCCATGTTCGCCCAGAGCATCATCAGCGAGGCATCATATTCCCAGCCGCGCTCGCCCCAGGTGCCCCTGCCTGCAAAGACCGAGGAAGCGAAGCTCTCCAGAACCATGACTTCAGGATTGCGTTCTGGCACGCTCTTCAGAACTGGTCCCAATGGCTTGACAACTCTGGCGAAAAAGTCCTTCAGCACCCCTGCTGTCTCACCATTTGTGAAACGATAGCCATGTTTGCTGTTGGGTACCTTGAACAATGCTGGATGTCCATGGAACATGATGCCCTGCACATGCCTGGAAATCTGCGTCCATGCCGCCTCCCTCATCAAATCTGGCGCCAATGTGATAAAAACTGCGTTTGGCTCATCGTTCACCCAGGATGGCTGCTTCGACACCTTCGCGCCCTTTGGTGCGACCTGGCTGCGATACGCTATGTTCTGCGTCATGTTCATGATCTTCTGCCCAGGCCTGCCAGCCGCCATTGCCTGCTGCTCGGAAGTAGCGACACCCACCCTGATTGGATCGGGATATGCGTATGTCCAATGGCTTATGTAATCCACCTTTCCTCCGCTGCCCCATACTGGCGGCACGCGCACGCTTGGGTCAAAGAATGTCCAATTTTTATGCTTGACATTCTCCTTCACCATATCATGTATGAAACTGTAAAGATTGTTCCAGCCATCGCCCTCCTTCCAGAACCAGGTGTAGAACTTGAAAATGCGGTCTTCTTCGTCAATCACGCGGGAAATGGGGAAGTTCTTTATGCTGCTGTAATGGGGAGCCTCCCTGCTGTCAATCTCCACAGGTATGTCATATCCTGCATATTTCTTGAATGCCTCCTTGGTATATTTGGTGAATGAGGGCTGCGTATTATCATGGCTTTCAGACATTGTGCAGTACGTCTCAAAAGCAGGATGGGTATTTGCAAAGCCCATTGCCTTTGTGAAGAAAGCCTGCCACTCCTTGAGGAATTCAGGATTCGACACATCCATATTTCGTGTGGAATTATATGGATTTCCATTTTTGTCCAGGCGGGGATATTTCTTCATCAATTCAGGTGGGGCGCAGATCTGCTCCTGAAAACGATGGCCAGTCACCAATACATTGTCAAGATGCTCGTATGACAATTTGAAATTGGGACGCCTCGCCAGAAAATAGCAGATATAGTCTATGGAATGGGTGAAGCCAAGATTGTGTGCATCCTTCCAGCCTCCGCTGTCATTCATGACGATGGGTATCCTGTCCTGCAACATTTTTGCAATTGTAATCTGCACCTTGCAGTTCCCTGTTACGGATGCGCCATCCGCAGCCTTTGCGGTGCCCTGCAATTCCAGGTCATATTTGCCAACGGCCAGTCTGGTCTCCACAGGCAATACCAATTCCTTGGAAGCACCTGCCTCCAGCTTGTCCAATGCGCCAGTGACATGTCCCCCAATCCAATTTCCATCCAGTTTAATGCCCGTCAATGCCTTTGTCCCATCGTTGCGAAGCACAACATGCAGAACGCCCTTGTCATTGCGTACAAAAGCCTTCGCTCCTGTAGTGGATATGCCAAGCCCTTCGGCGAAGAGGGAAACCATCGCAAATGCGACAAACAAAGAAAAACAAATATGCTTCATCATGGTGTCTCCTCCTTTACTTCAGGACATTAACTACGACGGGCTTCCAAATGCCGCCAGCAGCCACGCTATCCTCGACTCTCACGCATAGCACATTTTCCTCGCCCCAGCGGATTTCCTTGCTCACATCAAGGTCAAATGGCTTGTCCCAGCCCATGGTCCCCACATCGTGCTGGCCGATATAGACGCCGTTCAGCCACACCCATGCCACCTCATCAACCGCGCCGAAATGCAGTTCCACGGCATTGGAATCAATCTTTTCTGGCATCTTGAACTTGAACCTGTACCATGCCACGCCGTCATATCCAGGGAAGCCCTGGGATTCCCAGTCGCCAATCTTCTGCGCCTTCCAGAGTTTGTCATCAAAATCGGGCTTGAAAAAGCCCTTCTTATGCCCGTTCAAAGCAGGATCCAGCCGTATTTTCCAGCCCTCTAATGCTAACGGAATGCTCTTCACCGTCACTATTTCATGGTCATATCCAGGCGTGTCCTTGAGGCGACGGTTCTCCCTGTTGAATGGGAAGTCAACAATCTTATAAGCCAGTTTCCGCAGTTCAGTATGCGTGCTGCTCTTGCTGACAAGCGTCAGCAGTTCCGTGCGCTGCTCTGCATTCGGGAATTGATTTGCGCAGTCAAGAACCATCCTTGCCACGTTAAAATCATCGTCCGCAACGAGTGTCTTCAGCGTATTGAACAGGCCAGGCATATTCCTTTGAAATGCCACATACACTGCGTTCCTGCGAATAACGGGGTCCTTGTCATTCAACGCGGAAACCAGCGTGGCATCGGCGTGCTTCGTCCCCTCCAGCAACTTGCGGTATGCGACGCGGCGTTCCACACTTGGGGCAGATGCGTCCTGAAACACCTTGAGGCAAGCACCCTCATCCTGCCGCAAACGCCTTAATTGCGCCGTGCCTTCCGTGTCGCAATACGTAAACGCAACAAATAGAAACAAAACTCCCGCAAGTATGCTTCTCATAAATTCTCCATCAGGATAATGAGTTTAAAGTGGACAGTGGACAGTGAACTGTGGACTGTGGACTGTGGACTGTGGAGGAC
>JAFSTJ010000303.1 GCA_017450525.1 Victivallales bacterium
ATTAAATCAATTAAGTACTAGTTTGGGAACCAGAGTTGCAATGTGTTTTCTGGCGAAAAGCGCAATCCAGCAGTCGCGTAGTCAATCAAACCACCGTCCTGCGCCAGATGTTCAGCGCCGCATCCATTCTGCTCTTGGCAAAGAAGCAGGGGGCCTTTTCTGAAACAGTGATACGCCCCGTCCTGGGAAACAATGCGCTTTACTCCAAAGTCAAAGCAAAGTTCCACCGCATCTCCTTTTTTCCACTTGCGCAAAATGCGGTGATATTTTCCGCCTTCCGCGTCCAGACCGTCAACCTTGCATTTGAAGTCACCTGGCATTCTCAGGCATAATTCGTATTCGCCTTCCTTCTCCAGGATAATCTTCACATTGGCATTTGAAGGATAATTCCCCTCTATGCGCAAGATGCCATGGGCAGTCAGATCCTCATACACATTCACGGCATAGCCCGCATCCGTTGCCATGACTGCATACAGCGGTGCTGCTGCAAGGCCGTACGGTCCCTGGGCACGGCAGCAGTCATGCCCGTCAAAGGGCACGCCAGTTTTGCGGCCTATCTGGTCAAAGGAAGGCTTCTTCCAGCCGCCGCCCGTCAGGAATGGATTTATGTGCACGAAATTGGAGCCATCAGGCGTCACCGCGCCCAGCAGCGCATTGTACAGGCTGCGCTCCATTTCGTCAGCGACAGTAGCGTCACCTGTAAGACCTAGGATGTTCATACAGAACCAAATCCACGTGACTGTCACGCATGTCTCTCCCATGCCGCCAGCGTCCTGCCTTGTCTGCCGCAGTGCACCATGATACCAGAATTCGCCGTTGGCGTCCTTCAGACCTCCCGTGCCAGTGATTGTGATTTCCTGTTCGCGGACGGCCTGATAGTAGTTCGTTATAGCCTCAAGCATTTTCGCGTCCTTGGTCACCTCATACATGGCACAGAGTCCCTGGAAGCAACTTGTCATTTCGTATGCCTTGGCATCGCCGATTTCCGCAGGCTGCGCATCAATGCGCGCCGCATCAAATATGTTGTGCAAGTAGCAGCACCCAGCCTCGGCCAACTTGCTTGCCGCCGCAAGATACTTCTCCTGCCTAGTTGCCTGAGCCACCTCCACCAGCGCACGCAGTATGGATGAACTGGCAATGCCAAAATGCTCGCCATAATCCTGAAGACGCCCAGGCGAGGCCAGCAAATCATCGGTCATCCTAGCAATGGCATTGAGCACATCCGCATCAGGCTCAACCTCATGATAGTAGGCCAGCAGCCCCAGTAGCACATACTTGCGCCCCCACAAATCCCATCCCCTCAATTGCAGATGCTCTGGATACGATGTTATGCGGCCGTCAGCCGTCTGCGTGGAGAGTATGTCATCCTTGGTTTTCCTGATGAGGCCAAGCAACTCCTCGTCCTGGGTCATTCTCCAACTGTATATGAGAGAGCGCATGACCTTGCCCCAGAATTCGCAGCGCCAATAGCCATCCGCCTCATCACGCAACTTGAAGGACTTCACCAGCAAATCGTAGTCAATCTTCTTCAAGCGCCCTTCAATAACCCTGTCTATGGCCTGCCCCAACGGCCCCTGTAACCGCACTACGCCTTTAGGCAGAAAACGCATATTCTTGCATTCATTCATTTGCTGTTCACTATCCTGCTTCTGTTGATTGCCCGCCTATCCTATTTATCCACAGATTTTCACAGATTTACACAGATTAGTTACATTTCAATAAAATGCCCCAAATGGGCATTTTATTGAAATGAATGTATCAAAAGTTCAATCTGTGATAATCTGTGACAATCTGTGGATAAATAGTTTTCTCTCCTATGCCAAGGTTGCCAGGAAGTCCATCTTCTTGTTCCATGCCTCGTCATAGACCTGCCTTTCAGGATGCTCCATATACCACTTCACGCAACGCCTGGCGCCCTCCGCAAAGGGCACTTCGCATTTGAAATCAGGAACGAAGCGCTTGATCTTGGAATTGTCGAAAAGCACATTGCATGAATGGTCTCCAAGAAGGATGCCCCTGTACATGTCATACCTCTTGATAATGCTCCAGGACGAAACGTGGCACAGGTTCGTCTTCACGCCAAGCGCCTCGCCTAGCTGCGTGTAAATCTGGTCCCATGTGATAATCTCGTCATTGGTTATGTGGAATGCCTCGCCAATGGTCTTTGGATTTCCGCACAGGCCCAAGATGCCCTTCGCAAAGTCTGTATTGTATGTAATCCGCCAAAGGGACAAACCATCTCCCTGCACTATGATTTCCTTTCCGCTGCGTATGCGCTCCAGCAGTGACCAGGTAGTTGTGCCAGGGCACATCGAGAATGAAATCTGGAAATCTGAATACGTCAGCGAAGGACGCACTATAACGCCTGGGAAGCCCTTGGCAATCTCCTCCTGCAGCCGCTTTTCGCAGGCAATCTTGTTACGGGAATACTCCCAGAACGGGTTTTCCAATGGCGTTTCCTCCGTTATGAAGGGATTCCGTACTGGCTTCTGATATACGGAGGCGCTGGAAATGAAGATGTACTGGTCTGCCTTGTCGCGCCAAATGCGCATGGACTGCTCCAACTGCTCAGGCAGCATTACTATGAAGTCAATGACACAGTCGAAATGCCGTCCCTGCAATGCACGGTTCATGGCCTCCTCATCGCGGGCATCTGCGGTAATCACCTCCGCATCAACGGGGTCCGCCTTTGTGCGCAATCCCCTGTTCAGGATGGTAAGTTCAATTCCACGCTCAAGCGCGACTTTTGCCACGCCAGAACTAATTGTCCCAGTTCCACCAACCAGCAATAGTTTCATTGTACTCGCTCCATTATTTAATGTTTCAATCCACTTTGTCGGTTCCTATGGTGAGGATGATTTCCATCCCCTCGCCGCTCTTCATCAACGCCATTCCCTCTTCAAGTTTCTCAAGGGGAAGCACATGCGTAATCAATTCATCCAACTGCAACCTGCGGTTTTCAAGCAACTCGATGGCGCGTGGCATTGTATTGTCGATTATGAATGAGCCGCGAATGGTCAGTTCCTTGCCCTGTATTCCAACCAGTGACGTATCCTCCTTGAC
>JAFSTJ010000304.1 GCA_017450525.1 Victivallales bacterium
CAGAACATTTTGAACGAGTAGAAAACTCTTTTAGCTACACAGAACATCTGTGTAATCCGTGAAATCTGTGTGAACTATTATAACTCTAACCACAAAACTTGAAAGCAATCAAAAATACCGTATCTTCATAAAACTTGACGGAAGCACGGACCGCATCACACTCAACATAACCGCAAATGCAACATGCCAAATAAGGAGCGTCCTCAAGAGTCTGCGTATCGGAAAGATAATCTACTTCCACTATTTCACTCCCTGACAAAGGGATAAAATCATCAAACTCAAGCAACTTACCATCTATTGTGAAAAAGTATCCTACTGGTTTTCCAGGTATCATCGCCTCATGTTCGGACTCACCAAATTTCCATCCTAGAATATTCATTATAACTCCTTCGATTTGACAATTTCAAATGAATGCCATTGGTCAAATCTGTTCCTAGTGCTTTCCAGAAACTCGTTGCTGGCGTGGCTGTGAACTATTGCCTGGTTCGTTGTACTTTTCTGGGATCCCGTCTTTTGCCTCAAAGACGGGGTTTCCTTCAACCTCATACCACGCGTATCCCACAATGTACGGGATATACCACCAACCCTCTTTTATTGTTACATCGCTTAGCCCCACACAGTTGGGGGCTTTTTCCTCCGCATTGTCCATCGCTTCCTTTAAGTTTGGAGTGCCAACTGGAATGAATATAATGATGTATTTTCCGTCCGTACCCTTAACCCTACATTTTGTATCCACCACATGAAGCGTTCTTTTGATGTCAATGTTCTTGGAAGAGGCAACTGTAAAATCCCCTATTCTGCTTACACAGGATGTAAGGAAAACAGTCATGGACAACAATAGCATAATTTTGTTTATCATTCATTCTCCTGTCATTTGTTGTTGAGTGCATTGCCCCTCGCAATGCACATTGCATACAAGACTGCCGTTCATCACCCTTTCAGCACGGCAAGCGGCGTTAGGCGAACAAGTGGCTCCACAAGATCGCGTTCCGCCTCGATTACTGCGTCAATGGGCTTGTATGCCTGTGGGGCCTCGGACAAATCCAACTGCCCCTTGGACTTACCGTAGCGGCGGCTTTTCTGCCAGCGCTCACAGACGATGCCCGCCATGGCGGCGTCGCATTCATCCACAGTCAGATTATTGCAGGCTGCCGTGCGGCTCATCAACCTGCCCGCGCCATGAGAGCAACTCATGAAGGATTCCTCGTTACCCAGCCCGCGCACAATGTAACTGGCGGTTCCCATGGAGCCTGGAATAATGCCAATCTCATCCAGTTTCGCGCTGGTGGCGCCTTTGCGGTGAATGAAGTATTTTTCACCGAAATGCTCCTCGTCCGCCGCATAGTTGTGGTGAATGTCAATCTCCTGGATGAATTCGGTTTCTGGCACGAATTCGGCAAAAGTCTCCTTCATGACACTCATCATGCGGCGGCGGTTTTCCCTTGCGTAGCGCAGGCAGAACAGCATGTCGCGGAAATAGTCATGCCCTTCAGGCTGCTCAATAGGCAGGAATGCCAGGTCTGGATCGGGCAATGCCACATGGAACATGGCATTGAGTTTCTGCGCCTGGCGATGGTAGAACTCCTCCACTCGCTTTCCCAGGTTGCGGCTACCAGAATGAATCATCAGCCAAACACAACCTGCATCCGAGCGCTGTATTTCAATGAAATGGTTTCCGCCGCCCAGCGTTCCCAGGTTCTTCCTGTCCAGACCATTGGCAAAGTCATGCACCTGCCCATTGTTGTCCAGATACGATTCAAAGCCGTCCCATTCCTGGTTTTCCTTATGGGCATTCCCCTCCCCCACGGGAATGCGTTCCTTGAGTTTTTCCTGTATCTGGCGCCGAAATGACATCTCCGCAAGGCGCTCTGCAGGCACATTGGTCTCCACCGCAATCATGCCGCAGCCGATATCCACACCCACCGCACTTGGAATGACAGCGCCTTTCGCAGCAACCACGCCGCCAATGGGCATCCCATAACCTTCATGGCAGTCTGGCATCAACGCCACATGGTGGAAAAGCGCAGGATGATGCGCCAGATTCACAGCCTGCTCCAGAGCACCCTCCTCTAGTTCGGCACACCAACTCTTGATTGGTATCTTGTAGCCATTTTCATATTTTACCCATTTCATTTTTTCACCTCAATCATATAAGTCCCGTTTTTCAGATTCTCCATTTCAATTTCCACATTGAGAAACCTCCGAATAATCTCGGCATTGGTTTCTGTGTGGAGACTTGGAGGCAACGTAAGGTATTTGCCACCCTGCCCCAGCGCCATGTAAAGCAGCAACTGGTCAGCCAGAAACACTCCCACCACTGCCTTGGATGACAGGTACTTCCGCGCCATTTGCGCTACACGGCAGGCGACCGCTTTCCGCGAGAGGTCATATTCCCCGCACACACTGAAAAGTTCCGTGATATTCTGCCTCTCAAGTTCCAGAAACAGTACATTGCCCGAACCTAGCGCATCCACCTCCCGAATCTCAGTCAGCCACTCGCCATCGCCCATTTTCTCTCTGGCAATACTGACTTCATCATCCATAATCTCTTGTTTCAACCTGCAACCCAAGGCAGTTATCCTGCCGCAAATCACCTCACCGCCTTCCACAAGTTCCAAAGGACGCCATTTACGAATCGGCTGGATTTCCAGCACCACCTCGCCTCCTCCAACAGGATAGAAGCCAGGACGCACGAGATTCGCCGTCACATCCGCGCCCATGCGTCGCAGGCATGGCAGGAACACGCGGTCAAGGAAATCGAAACTCGGTGCCTTGGACACGTATGTACCGCCTTTCAAAACCACGAGGCTTGGCTTATCCGCAAATAGCAGGACAGGCAGAATTGTCTGCGCAACAAGTGTCGTGCAGCCAGCGCTGCCAATGTCAAAGCAATATTCCCCGCCCTTAATGCGCCCTGGCACAAAGTTCATTTCCAGAGAATTGATTTCGGCGCCCGTGAGGGTGCCGCCGCAGATTTCCGCAGTTGCTACTGCGCAAAGCCTATGCTGGCGCATAAGGCCTGGCTTCTTCCTGTTGGCGCGGATTTTCGTGAAATGCACAGCCTGCCCCGTAATCGCCGCCAGGCTGAGCGAGGTACGCAGAATCTGGCCACCACCCTCGCCAAAACTACCATCTATTTCAATTGTGTTCATCATCTTTCTCCATAATGCAATTCTAAGGACTGCAATTGGAATTGCAAAGCCCGTGCCAAGTTTTCAATAAACATATTCATTTTTCCAGAAAGCATTTTTTCCAGCAACAAATTAACTCTGAAAACTTCTTGCACACCAATTTGCAATTTTCAAAAAACTCGTGAAATTATATACAAAATTATAGGAGATATAAAAATGAATATACTAATTTCCTTTCTGGGAACCACGTTGGACGCATACCGCAGCGGCGAAGCACGCTGGAACACCTGGCGTCCATCAGTCGCACTGGCAATGCAGGATGACCTTCATTTCGACCAGTACTACATCATATACCAGCCTACCTTCGAGGACCTGTTCAAGCGAATCAGCGATGACATCCTGCTATGCTCGCCCGACACACAGATCATTCCTGTGCAGATTCAAATGTCGGACCCATGGGATTTCGAGGAAGTTTACAGCAAACTCTACGATTTCAGCCGCGAATATGATTTTTCGCCAGAGGGAAACCAGTATTACATCCATATCACCACAGGCACCCATGTGGCGCAAATATGCTTGTTCCTGCTGAACGAATCCCATCATCTGCCAGGGAAACTAATCCAGTCCCAGCCAACGCACAGGGGAAATCCAGCCAAGGGCAAATACAACTTGATTGATCTAGACCTGTCCCGCTACGACCTTTTGGCAAAGCGTTTTGCCGAGGAACGCCACAACGACCAGGATTTCCTTAAGTCAGGCATCGCCACCAGAAATCGCCAGTTCAATGAACTGATCGAAACCATCGAGCGTGTTGCCATACATTCACGTGAGCCAATCTTGCTTACAGGCCCAACTGGCGCTGGCAAATCCCAGTTGGCACGGAAAATCTATGAATTGAAGCGGCTCAACAAACAGATACAGGGCAGTTTTGTGGATGTGAACTGCGCCACTCTCCGCGGCGACCAGGCCATGAGCACCTTGTTCGGCCACAAGAAAGGCGCCTTCACTGGTGCGACTACCGACCGTCCTGGTCTGCTAAAAACTGCGGACGGCGGCATTCTATTCCTTGATGAAATCGGCGAACTTGGGCTGGATGAACAGGCCATGCTGCTGCGTGCCATCGAGGAAAAGTCATTTCTGCCACTGGGAAGCGACCACGAAGAATCCAGTTCTTTCCAATTGATTTGCGGAACCAACCGCGATTTGACCCAATCCATCAAAAGCGGGCGCTTCCGCACCGACCTGCTCACCAGAATAAACTTGTGGGACTTTGAACTGCCTGGCCTGGCCGAACGCAGGGAAGATATCGAGCCCAATCTGGATTATGAATTGAATCGCTTCTCCGAAGCCAGCGGCAAGCACATAACTTTCAACAAGGAGGCAAGAGAACGCTTCCTTGAATATGCACTTCATCCAGATACAGCCTGGAGCGGAAACTTCCGTGAATTGAATGCCATGGTTGTACGCATGGCGACCTTGGCCAACGGCGGTCGCATAGATTTGAAAACCGTCCAGGCGGAAATCGCACGTGTGCGAAAAAAGACGCCACCACCTGAAGCAGACAATGCCCTCGCAGAACTGCTCGGTACGGATTATGCTGAACACTTCGACCGCTTTGATTTGGCGCAATTGCGGGAAACGATTGCAGTATGCCGTTCCAGCGGAAGCCTGGCAGAAGCAGGAAAAAGGCTCTTTGCCGTCTCACGCCTCAACAGGCGCAGCGTCAATGATTCCGACCGTCTCGGCAAGTACCTGGCAAAATACGGCCTCGATTTTGCAAAAATCAAAAATCAAGCACAAAATTGATTCCATTTCGCTTCCATTTTCCATACGTATAATTCAAAGAATAACCTCTTATCCGGGGCCCTATCGTGTCATTTTTATAATGATAGGGCCTCGGATAATACATATTAATTTACATTTGTTCTAGTTATCTCCTAAAGTATTCAAAAGAAGAAAATGTTTTATACGGGGCACTATCTATGTTTTTTTAATACGATAGTGCCCCGTATAACGAAAAACATAGAACTACAATTTGTAACAAACTTAACACTTGCCCCTGTTTCCAACAAGGTTATGCAATGGAAGCCGCGAAGCGGCAAGCACCCTTCGGGCGCCTATAGCCTCCCTATACGGGTGACAAACATAATGCTTATAGGATGCCAGGAACTTTAATACGATAAATAAATTGCTTTGATAATGTTTCTCGTTGGATACTGAACACGTCACCTAATAACCGCAATGCGTATAAGGTGGACCAGGATTTACCTTCGATATTGGTTAGCCCCGCCATTTCCGCCATTACCGCCTTGACGTGGCCTATTGTCCTTTCGGCCTCCCTGGTACCCATTTCGAGAAGCGCCATCCTGCCTGTCACCGCGCACGCCAGGTTTAGAATATCCCTTTGGAAGAGGTTTTGGCCTGTCTGGTCTCAAATCCGATTTCAGGTAGAAACTGTTCAAGGGCTTGTATCCGCGTTCAGCCATCAGCGCATCCCAGGCAGTGGGCAGCACAATCTTCACAGTAGCGGAACCTCCACCTGGCAGGCATAGTTCCTTGTTGCGCGTAGGATCGCCCGTGACCACAAAAATACTCTTGCCTTCCTGCATTGCAGGCACTGTCTCCATTTTTTTCTCGCCTGTCCATTCAAGCCAGGGTGGCGTCGTGGTCGAAGCAGAACCCTCTTCCCTCGAGATTCTAGCCTGATGGCGCTCAAGGGAGGCCTTTCCACCGTCAAAGGAACTGCCTGGATTGCCCCAGTAGTTGGCAAAAGCCCGCTGTGCAAGTGGAACACGCGCAGTCTCTACGAGCGCCTTCTCCAATGCGTCCTTGGAGGGGTAGGCGGTTGCAAGCGCCTTTGCCACATCTGGAGTTAGCAAAAAGGTGCGATATACACAAGGCATACCACTACCAACAGCCATCTGCTGCTTCTCCACAGCATCCCATGCAATCATGTCCTTGATTTTCACAGCATCAGCAGTAGCGGGGACAAGGTTGTTTCCCCAGTTGATGGCGGAGGCTACGGAGAGCGTCGATTCGTTCAATGCAAAGCCACGCTGCATGTGATATGGCTTCCAGCCAACAGACAATGCAGCCTGGTCGTCCTCCACAAGGCACCAAGGCATCAGGTATCCAAATGTACCCATGCGGTTTTCCTTGACACGATAGCCACCAAGATTGAGAAGCGCAAGGTTTATGAAGCGCCCGATCATTGCATTCTTCGGTTCGGAGATTTCGCCCTGGCCGCTGTCCAGTCCCAACTGGCGGGCGACTGGGCCGTTCAGCCAGCAGTATGGCGTCCAGGCATGTGTTGAGACCAGCGTGCGGCGGAAGTTGCCGTCTTTCATCGCCTGCGCAAAAGCCAGAAGGACAGGCATGTATTCAGGCGGACATCCCGCCATCACGCCGTTCACTGCCACGTGCCTCACCGTGACC
>JAFSTJ010000305.1 GCA_017450525.1 Victivallales bacterium
ATAATGGGACAGGAGAGCCTGCCATATCGCCAGCACACCGCACACGAAATTGGCTAGAGTAAGGGTGTTTGCATACCAGTTGTCTGGTATGATTTTGCAGTAGCAGGAAAGTGCGCCCAGAATAAGGCATGCGTACATGAGCGCATCCACCGTCGGCTTGTTCACAATCACAATACTGTCAATCTGATTCAAGGCAATGAGTGCAATCAGGACGGTTGTCAGGGCAGTCTTTGCCTTGCCGAATTGATTTGCGGCCTTCTTCTTGACAAATAATCTGGAGGCCTGCCCCACGATATCCACCGCAATGAACGCCAACACTGGCAATGGATCCAGCGAGGGTACCACCTTTGATGACATGCAGAAAAACAGCAGTGGTGGAAAATACATGAACTTGTCGCTCAATGGGTCCAGCCACTTGCCTGTTTCAGTCCCCAAATCGCAGCCGCGGGCAATTGTCCCATCAGACAAATCAGTTATCATCCAGAAGGAAAACCATATCACCGCAATGGACCAATGCCCCAAATACGCAAGATATATGCTGAGGCAGCCCATTGGCAAGCGAAGGATGGACAAGCTGTTGGGATGCAGAGGCCAGAAGGAACGTATGAAAGCCCGCGCCCTTTCATGCCGTATTGCATTCAGCAGGATTATGCGCTCCGCAAGCAACATCAAAAGCACCAGAATCGTAATTGACCAAATGTTGTTAAAATTCATCATTCAATTCCTGCTCCACATGACCATAACAGATAATCTGCGATAATCTGCGATAATCTGTGGATTAAAAAACAAACTATTTCCTGTCCAGATTCGCGCCTGCCTCGATGAGGGCCTTCCTCACCTTTTTGCCATCCAGCTGAGGCAGAGGTGTGCCGCTGTGAATCGACATGGCAGCTGCAACGCCTGCAGCCTGCCCAAGCGAGCACACTGGCGGCATCACGCGGCAGGAACTGTTCGCCATCTGGTCACTGGAGATGCATCGCGAGGCGACTGCCATATTGTCCACGCCCTGCGGTATGATGCAACCGTAAGGTATTTCGTAGTATGTATTTGGCTCAAGATGGTAATGAACCGTGCCATTGCCATGAGGATTATGCACATCTATGCTGTAGTTGCAGCAGGCTATGCCGTCAGGATAATGCCTGGTGGCCTTGACATCATCGCCAGTAATGCGCGCAATTCCCTTTATGCGGCGCGATTCGCGTATGCCCACGTCCCCGAATGAACGCAGATTAGCTTCCTTAAAGCCAGGGAATTCCGCCCTTAGCCACACAAGATATTCCCTCAACTGCCGCCTGCCCTCGATTTCCGCCTCAGAAAGCGAGGCCGTATCCGTGGCGTCCTTCTCGATAATGCGCGTCGTGTTGAAGTGCACGGAATTTGGACCAAATGCATCGAAGCAAAGCAGGCTTTCACGCGGCGAGCTTATCTTGCCTTCCTCCTTGGCCTTCGGGAAAAGGTCTCTTGCAGCCACATAGAAATCCTCACAGCGAATTGTGCCGTAGGGTAGTTCCACATTGTCCAAATCAAAGCAGGTCGTCATCGGCTGGCAGCTTTCAGGCGTGTCATCCGCCCCCATTTCAAATGGTGCGCCCGCCAATGCGGCCAAATCGCCATCGCCCGTGGCGTCAATGTAACGCTTAGCCACCACAGCAGCAAAACCGCCCTTGCCATGAATCACAGCGGCCTCAATATTGCGCTTATCCGCTGACATGACCACATCCACCAGGCGGCAATGATACCAGGGCTTGCACCCTGCCTCCAGAAGCAAATCCTCCGCAGCCAACGAAACAAACGTGGGCGATATGGTGCGCTTTGAGCAAAGGCCAAAGTCCATTTCCCTTTGCTTCTTCTGCATGGATGGAGGCAGATAGGACAGCATCCTGTCAAACCACTCCGTATATACTGGCCCGTCCAAGTATCCCTTGCTGTCCGCCGAATACATGAAAGGCGAGACTTCCGCCAGGGCTGCGGCGCCGCCAGGCCTTCCAGCCTGCTCAAATACGGCTACGCTGCACTTTGCACGCGCCGCCATCACGGCTGCGCCTAGCCCGCCAGGCCCTGCACCGAAAACAGCCACATCAGTCTCAGATATCACTTCAAGCTCTGTGTTCTTCCACAAGATAGACATTTCAACCTCCAGGTTTATTATTATAAATCAAGCGATAAAATAATGTAAATGCCTTAATTGTAAAGATGGCATACAAGTTTATATGCGCATTGCTCTGCGCGGACACGGTCCGCGCATCAGGATGAAGGTAGCTCTCTAATTATGCAAACAACAATGTTTCTGCCCATCTGGCCGCCCAGTTGTGCAGAAACATTTGCGTATGCCCGCATATCGTTCTACCTTCATCCTGA
>JAFSTJ010000306.1 GCA_017450525.1 Victivallales bacterium
CCAAATACAATGCTGCAAAACGCCTGCAGACTTCCTGCATGTCCGGAAGCAACCGATTCTCTATTGCCTGGACAAGCATTTCGGGCATCTCCTTGAAGAAAGCCAGCGCAATGCCGCCTGCGATGGCTGCAATGGTGTCGCTGTCCCCGCCCACGCTGATGGCGTTGCGGATTGCATCCTCGTATGAAGTTGCCTCCAGGAATGCGCGTATCGCCACAGGGACGCTCCCCTGACAGGAGACGTCAAATCTGTATGTCGGGCGTATGTCATCCAACGGCGTGGAGAGGTCATAGCCGAACTCCTTTTCAATTCTTGCCTTGATGGCTTCTTTGTCCAGCCCATTACGCGCCATGAAAATCGACAGGGCCGTCGCCTGCGCCCCTTTGATTCCCTCTGGATGACTATGGGTGACGGCGGCTGATTTCTCCGCCTGCGACAAAACCTCCGCCTCCGTATTGAACGCGAATCCCACTGGACTCACGCGCATCGCTGAGCCATTCCCCCAGCTTTTGTAGGGTTTTGCCTCTTCCAGCGGCTTGTCAAGCCAACTAATGAATGATCCGCCATAGCCAGCCGTAGGGTATTCATTGCCCCATGCATGATATTGCCTCGCGTAGTCGTTGCCGCCATCAAGAATGGCCTGCGCCGTGGCCAGTGTGAGGATGGAGTCGTCCGTGAAATCACAGCATGACCTCAGCAGCGGGAACTCCTTGCTCTTGTGATTGTGCCACTCGTAAACCGAGCCAACCAAATCGCCCCCCATCGCACCGTACAATGGATTAATGATGTTCATTTATAACCTCCCTTTGTCATTTTTGAACATAACGTACAAATAGCAATGATTATTTAGCTGATCCGATACGAATACGATTAAGAACAATTGCTTGGAAAAACAAAGATTGTATTGTAAAAGCAGTATTCACATCATATTAATATCACGACTATCCTTTGGTGTCAATGACTTGTGGCAACAAGGCTATTCAGAGTGGAGACACTTGCGTCGCTTTCAGGAAGCGCACGGATTGCCGTCGAAGTGTCAATGCGTCTTTGAATCACTGCTTGAAGAGGAACTGCTTGGAATAGAATCCCTCTTGCCGCTATGCCTCCATATAGCTTCAGATTATTCTCAAGCTTCTGGATGTGATTCTGTGTTACAGGACATTCCTTGCATTCCACAATAAAGAGACGCCTGCCATCTGAGAAGGCACAGTCAAACTCGGCAAAAGGCATTTCACCATTTTTAGGAACTTGACCTGTTGGAGCAATTTCAACCCCTATACGCAAATCAAAAATCAGGCCAGACTCTTGAAGCTGCGATAATTGCAGATAGGCGTATTCCTCCAGCCAGCCTCCGCCAAGATAAAACGCGAAGTCTGTACAGTCTGGAACATCCATCTTTTGGCCGTCGATTTCCAAAGATGCCTTGTTTCCTCGAAGCACAGCCTTAAAATGGGATATGGAAAATTCAAAATCCTTACTGGGTTTTCCAGGCTTGGGCGGTTTATATTCCTTATATTCCCTGCAATGTAAAAAAAGCTCATTAAATAACTCGCGCCTCTCCCAAAGTTTCCGCGTCACTTCACTCCTTGCGGCTCTCGCTGGCCTGTCATCCCAATAGCCCCTGGTGACAATATCATAACCGCTTGCCTTCAAGAAACCGTCTATGGTCCTCACCCCCTTAAACGGGATGCTTATGCCTGAACGGATGAAGGTGATATTATGCCGCTTTATGTCGAAATAGAATGGTTCTGTGTTCTGGTATTCATTGCATGCGTTGAGCCCCCCTGCAAACATCAGCTTTGTTCCTCCTGTGAGATTAACGCCTATGCGTGTGGACAATGGCAATGATTGCACAATCCCCTCAATGGCCTTTCTAGTCTGCCCTGGCACAAACGGATCCACAATCCTGAGCTCCATAGCCACTCCTTCAGGGAGCAGACTTTTTAGGGCTTCGGACTTTTTCGATTCAGCCGATGTTATAAACAAATGCTTCCTTGCAGGGAACTGAACTATGCAGAAAAACTGCGGAATGTTCGTTTCGTTGCCAAGCAGGTGAATGATAACATCAAATTCAGTCTGAATCACAGACCTTGAGGTAATGATCGAAGGTGATAGAACGTCTTTGGGAAGGTCGATCTCCTCTGGCGGCTTGCGTGGATCCGAGCTAGAAATAACCCGAAGGTTCAAATTGGGATTAGTTCTGGAAACCATGGCCCATGTATAGGCCATCACAGGTGTTCCAGGGCTTAGAAAACAGGTGAGGTCCTTGTCGGAATCATCGGTCAGAGCAAGACGCAATGCCGAACGTGCGGCGGCATCAATAGCACGGGCGTCATTCAAATGCGCAAGTTCTTTGGCCATGAAATGAATCATCACAGGAAGTTTTGCGGAATCGATAAAATTCAGAAACATGGAGTGCCCAGTTTCCGTGTTGCAGACAGCGTCAACCATGACCTGGGACTTTGCGCGTGGATAGGCCAGGCGTTCTTCCAAAGACAGGGAACGCAACTTCTCCCATTCCGACCGCAAAGCTCCTGAAAACGCATCCTGAGGCTTGTTTGGATTGGTGTATCCGAGAATAATAGCATCGGAATAGTTACCAGTTCGCAACGCCCCCATAACTGGTCCGTCGGAAGGCTCCAGCCCAAGAGCAGCTCGAATATCCGTGATGCCATACCATGTCAGCAAATAATGCCTCTTCTTACCTATCTGCTTTAACTCCTCATCTGACTCTGATATAATCCTCAGCACAGAGTCCGCAAGCGTCTTCTTCATTTCCTGATACTCTTCTGGCCGAATGGTTATCACAGCATCCGAATCAAAATACTGTGCAAGTTCGCCAGTGTCCATAGCCTTCTTTTCGATGTCATTCCAGACAAAGACATGATGACGTTTAATATCACGCACTGTATTTTTATCAAGCAGGTCATTGTAGTCGTTGAAATTCCGGATGAAACGCTCGAGGATTTCACGGGAAAGACCATGAGCATCCGGCTTTTCAGGAGTGACAACCTGTGCGGCCAGGTGCTTTTCCAATTCGCGAGGCAAAAAGTTCAAAAACAAGATGCGGTAACGATATTTGCGCGCAGCAGCCGTGTATGGCTCCGACTGCCATGGAAGAAGGTTCATGTTGTCGCATATCACAACATCCGTTCCTCGCTCAAGATCATCAATGAATTCGGCAAGGTTTCTGGCATGATAGGCATTGAGCTTGTCCAACTCAAAGACATATCGGTTACCCTTCATGAAGAAATTGTCTGTGGAATGCACGCCAACCGTCAATCCCTTTGCCGTCAGGGCCTCAGTCACGCAACGAGACAACGTGGTCTTCCCTGACCCAGAAACCGCTCGGTTGATTATCACCGTCTTGTGAAAACGACTATCTTTTGGATTATCCATTTGAGTTCTCCTATTGACTACTCTTCATCTGAATCATCGACACCTGTCACCTGAATCGCATTCGCACCATCATCACCAGTGAGATATAGACGAAGCGCGTATAGCAAATCTGGAGTATTGTCCCCCTTTGGCTTGGGAGGAAGGTTGTTGATTTGAACGCGGGATAAGAGTTTGACATTTGAATCAGCAACGATATCCGTGATCCTCTCAACTTGTTTCGCCAGCTCATGTGTTATTTTCTGATGTGGCTGAAGAAGCATTTTAATATCTTCATCACTCGAAGCACGAGTCCGCAGCAGTCCCAACAGCAGCTCCAGTGGCTCCGCAATCGAACGAATCCATTTCATTTTTCCATTCTTGCTATTCTTGTCATTATCACGTGGCTGGAACTTTTTAACATTCTCCAGCATTGCCTGTAGGCGCACCAAAATGGATTGATATTCTTCAAGGGTGAACCGCTCCACAAAATGCTGTTCACGCCAGATTGCATAGGCAAACACTCGCAGGGAATAATTGTCCTGGGTGTCAATCAGTTTTTTCATAAGCCGCTGCTGCCAACCAGTCGTGACATCCCCCAAGGCAAAACCAATTACCTGTTTTCTATATAGCTTGCCTTGCTCGACAAGCCCCTCAAGCCAGCGAACACACTCTTCAGGAGCATCCTTATGCATAAAGGACATCAAACACATTATTTCATCTTTAATCTCTTCCGGAACACCATTCTGCGATAAACACTGTAAAAGATATTTAATTATATCATTGGTTGTTTTTCTAAATGCCATCGGACATTGGCCATCGGAGACGGAACGTCCGTCACGCCAGATCTGGATGAGCGGAAAGTAGAAAGATTTATGAATCATTTTAATTGCCGCATAAGTAGCATTATATTCTGAATTAGCAATTCTTGAAACGAAATATAGTTTTTCCTTGTAATCCAATGACGCCACCTTATAGCATATCTTTTTCCCATTGTGTTCAACAAGTTCAAATGATACTAAATCTCCTTTCTTAAAATCAGAAGGTCTCACATCATTTGCAAAACGATTCTCGAAAACCTTTAAATTAAAATTGATGCCCCGACAGCGAACTAATATATAATTGGAACCATTATAGTCAGTCATCCAATCACTAACAATAGTGCCTGTTTGTCTAGTTTTAGTACTCTCTTTAACTTCCAAAACAAATGAAACAGAACTGCCTACTCCGAATCTTGAACAATCAACCCCATCGGCAAATGAATATGCACTGATTCTTGTGTCTATATTTTGGCCAGCACATGAAATAGTCGTATATATGAAACCTTTATCATCGGTTTTCCACTTTGTAATGATTCCTGATTTTCTCTCATCATAAAACTTAAAATTGACAAATTCCGATGCCCAATCCAAAAGGTCTGTTGTCTCTGAGCCGTCATTTTTAGGATAACGTTGCAGTTCATCCCACGACATGCTCCTAGGATAATCAGGCGCGGGTGCATCGGTAACAATCTCCTCGTCCTCGCGTTTCCATTTCACCAATATGGGGGGTATGGATTTGTCGATTGGTTCAAATATCAGGCAGTAGGCATCATCGACACCATAGGTGAAGGTCAGATTAAGGCGGCATTCCAAATCTCTTTTCAATGGAAAGTATGGAGATTCAAGCCTTGCGGCAAAACCTATTTCATCATCGTTTTCTCCAATGCAAAGCGGCAAGGAATAGTAAGATTTCCCATGCGGAAGCGTGAATGTTTCTTTAACATCAATCTGTTTCGCATGACCGCGGATAGGTCTGACTGTCGTGCCCCGTGTGACTATCTTGAAATACTTGTAGCGTCCATTGCTCTTAACCTTGATCGAGAGTTCGGGTATCTGGTCTCGCCACAGGGCGATATTCCCTGCCTTTTTTTGAAGAGCATAAAGCCGGTTTCCACCACGAACGGGACTATTAGTAAGAATAATCAATTCAGAGAAAGGTCCTACTCTTTTGTCGTCAAGCAATTGTTCCCGTGTAAAGAATATCGGCTTTGCTGCTTTACTAGGAGCATGCCATTTTCCATCCGCATCAACTGTGACGATATCAAGTCCGCCTTGCGTATTGCCTTGCGTTTTATCCGATGAGCCTTCATCGTCCGAAAGGACAACGGTCGGATGCCGTTCCCAATAATAGCCTTTCGTTTCCGGGACTTTTTTATGCAATTCCTCATCATAGCGCGCTTCAATTTTAGTTGCGCACTGCTTGCCACCGATTGCATCAAGAACCACAACGGAGAAGCCATTTTGCACCATGTCATAGTCGATATCTTCAAACAGAGCGGCAATTGAACGCGGGAGAGGTGTCGCGTCAGGGAAACTAGCGTTCAGGTTACGACGCGTGATCTCCAATTCGAAATCGTTGAGATAGTCCGGCAAAAGCCAGAAGAGAGAATCGGTCTTGAAAACATCGCGTAGTTTTTCAGCAAACGCACGTGCCGCAAGATCAAGGTGCCAGGCAGAATGATGATGCGAAAAGAATAGATCAGGAGCGGAAACAGTCGTGGCATCCGAATGGAGATATGCGACTTCGGATTGGAAAAGCGTGATGTTAACCTGTTCAATAGGTTCGTTTCTTTGCCAGCATTGCCAAATAAATGGATACGGCAACTTATCCCCCACCTTGCTTTTCGGCACTCCGCTTTCATTTTCGCAAACCGCATAGCGAGGATATAACTCTGTCAAATCCACACAGGCTGACAAAGTTGGAGTGGCGATATTCAAGCTAGGCTGATGTTTCGGCTTCTCTCGCTTGATGCTCGCCAATTTCTCAGTCCAGAAACTGATTTCAAAAGAATCATAGTCAAAAAGGACAGGCATTTCGGCAAAGACATACACGCCACTTGCATACATCTTGCCACCATCCCTCCAATCATCCATCGTTTTCTGACGCCTGCCAAGTTTTTCAAAATCGCGCGTGATGTCGTCATTCAAGGATTGCAACCAACGCCAGGAATCATATACGGCGCGATAATGACGATGTGAAAGGAGGGTGTTATTAGGAGTTAGGTTTTCCCATCTGCCTATCGTCTTGGCATCATCAGAGACAAGCCAGGACTGGATTATGGGCAACAGCTCATCGGGCTCCTCATTCAGGCATTTAACACGCAACTCAAGGAGTTCGAGCAAGCGTTCTGAAAAGGCCTTCAACAATCGATTTTCCGGCAGATCAAAGGACTGAATGCGGCGGACTGCCTGCAGATATGGTTTTCCAGCGAGTTTTTCACGAATGTTTCGTCCAGGTCTGCGCGATAATGTCATGAATGACGCAGTGTCCAGTTCTCGTACAGAACGCAATGGCAATATTGCATGCTCCCTTTGCGGCGACTCATTGAGATTATGATACAGCTTCTTCAATGACTCCCTGGCATGTTCGGTAATTCTCCACAGGCGATCCCTTTTTATATACTTGCCCTGAACTTCACTCGAAGCCCTGGGCGTTGCATCAGCTGTGCTTGCGTCAAAGCGGGCATTCTTGTTCAGAACATCGACTAAAGTCTGAGGCAAGGCCTCGCCTGTGCGCGGATCAAAGACGGCAATACTGGAATACCAGTGCGTCTGCATGAGCAGCGCACGGGCATCAGCGCCAGCCTTTGTATGAAGGAGATAATTATTGTACAACTGTTCTATGGTCATCATTCTGTCGGATTATTGAGCTTTGCTATTGCATTTTCACGTTGTTTGGCAGTCATCTTATTCCAACGTTTACGTCGAGCCTCATCATCGTCATCTTTTCGCCAATCAGCCGGAGGCTCACTCAAATATGTAGAATCATCATTTGTCGTTGTGGCTTCCTGCTCTTCGTTGAGATAATTTGCCGACTGCCAGATGAACTGACCATAGCCTAGTTCACAAGCGAGGTTGAAATCACCGTCAAGGTTAAACGACTGCCCGTCAATTCCGTTTCTCAACTGCCCTTGAATTTTATCCAGGCAATCGGTCCGCGACTTTCCGCGCGTGTCAATTCCCCTTAATTTGGGCATGACCTTCTGCACAAGCTGGTCCTCAAACGCAGTGTGCATGGCCTTTTTAAGGGCCGTGCTGTCACCGTCCCCCTCCAAGACGGCACGGACATCGGGATAATTTGCCATGTAATACTCGACAGACTGCCAGACACGATGCCCGATTGCCCGACCTGCATTTCCCAAAGCCTTGTTCATGCTCTCGATAAACTCCTTATACGGCTTTATCTGCTCGTCGGTAAATTTGCTTGCCTTCGCAAACCAATTGAAGAATGTGTCTTTGTGCATAGGAATGCCACGATTGCTATCATCCAATCTCTTGAGAACCTTACGACGCTTGAGTTCGACAGGACGTGGGAAGTAAATGACTATGGAACGATCCAATACCTTGTCTGACAAAGACTTGGTTGTTTCATCCTGATTCATCGTGCCAACCCAGAAGACATTTCGCCCCAGTGGCAACTGATATGGTGGAAGACCGGCTCCAATCTTAACTGGAAGACGCGGCACGCCCTTTTTGTCCGCAGAACGGCGAAGCTCAAGTTTGCTGAGAAACTCTGCGAAGTACAGTTCTGGATGTGCCAAATTCATTTCGTCAAGAAGAATCATGCAAACGCTATCGCAGAGTCCTGGATAGG
>JAFSTJ010000006.1 GCA_017450525.1 Victivallales bacterium
CAGGCAGACATTCGCCCCCTATGGCATCCACGCTGCGGTCATATACAGTCACCGCCAGGCTGGCTGGCTTTGGCTTGCCATCCTTGCAATGTACCTGGATTTGCAGTTTGTCCGTTGTGCCAGGCTTCGTGTTGGCGTTTTCAGGTGTTACGGTGACATCCAGGGTACGTTGCACTGGCGGAATGAATACCTCCCTTGCCACATTGTGGATTTGCCCATTCGACACCGAATACGCCTCGAAGATGATGTTGGGCATGTCCTCTTCGGTGATGGTGGTTTCATATATGGTGCTTCCTGTGGGAAGATGCAAAATCTGGGGCTTGCCGCATACACCGTTCTTTGCGCGTGGGAACAGCATTACCGTGCTGTCCTTAATTGACGTGTTGATTGCAATGCGCAAGGTCTCGCCTGGCGCATATTCCGTCTTCTCTGGTATCAATTCCAAGTCATTCCAACGGAAATCCTTGCCAGCCGTGGCTGTCTTGCCGCGCACAGTCACCAGGCTTGCTCCTTCCTGGCTGCGGCCTTTGGCGTCTGTCAGCACGCAGGAAATGCGATATTGTCCAGCCTTGTCCACTACCCAGTCAACTGTGGCAGTGCCTTCTTCCCTGAATGCAAGTTTGTCCTGCCGCAGCAGCTTCTCACTGGGATTTCCCTCCTTGTCGTAGGTAACGCGGAGCAGCTTTGCCACCGCGCTGCCCTGGACTGGCTTGCCGTCTGGCGTCCTGCTATGGAAATGAATCTGCATTTTCTTACCTGGCTCGTAGAAGCCCCTTTGTGGATTCACATACACATTAAATGGCTTTGTGGCGGCGATGACAGTGGCATTGCCCACGATGGTGCGCCTGGACTTGTCCCTGACCTCGGCGGTGATGGTATATATGTGGTCCTTGTCTGGATACAGCAGTTTTGCGCTTTCCGTGTCCAATGGAATGGAGAATGTGCCGTCCTGTTTGATTGTGCCTGTTATGTTGCTGATGAGTTCCGGCGCGGATCTGTCCCAACGGTGCCACCATAATGGGCGTGGCCTGCATACGCCCCAGTGCTTCCAGCCAGGATACCATGGGTATTCCTCCTGGAGCCAGCAATAGCCGTTGCCATACAGCCAATCCCAGTATCCGCAAGGCCACCACTCCAGGTTTTTCTGCCGTCTTTCAATCCTGATTGAGACGCTGGCGTCAGTGACTGGCATGCCGAAATAATATTTTGCCCGCAGCTTGAGTGTGGTTTTGTCCCCCAGCATCAGTGGTTCTTCTGGCGTGTCGATAAGTACCTCGAATTCTGGCTTGCGGTATTCCTCCACGCGGAAGCGCCCATAGCCTCTGGCGCAGTTGAAGCTATAGACGCCCAGTGTAGCATCTTCGGGTATTACCCAGCTGGTCTCGACAGCCCCGTATTCATCGGAGGCGAGCTTTTCTTGCTTCATTTTTTCGTGTTTTGGACTGAACAACTGGAAGTCCAGGTCCTTCCTGCTGGCGTAGGCGTTCTTGCTGTTGCTGCCGTATTCCGCATTTGTGATCCAGACCTTTATGTGCACTGTATCGCCAGGATGATACACAGGCCTGTCCGTGACCGCATAATGGCGGGTGTTTCTCAATGTATCAATGCCAAGTCTGTTATCTCTGGGAAGATAGCCTGTCCAAAGTGCATATCCCTTGTTACCGCAGTTTGCTTCCAATATTGAATCCTGCCAGTAAACTTTTTCATCCAGTTCCTTTTTGTCCAGGTAGATGCAGCCATTTTCATCTGTCGTGAAGTGCTTGTCCACACGTGTTAGGATATTCTTGGCTGCTTTGGGATTCCATCTGTTGTTCCAGGCAAGAAAATCCACCTTTACATCGGGTAGGGGCTTGCCGCTGATACTGTCCAGCACTTGCCAGAAATACACTCCTTCAATTTGTTTAGATACGATCTTCGCGCCTTCGATGACAATGCATCGGCGGCTCACATGCTCGCCAGTGCGGGCTTCAAGTAAATATACGCCTGCGCCCGATATTGGAAGCTGAATTGTGGCATTGGAGTCAAAGTGATGGGGCTTCGGTGTAAGGGGGGCTTCCCAACTTGTGGGATTGCCCTCTAGGAAACGCCATTCCGCCTCGGATTTGAATTGATTGCCCTTGTCGTCATTGAAAATCAAGCGCCCTGGTTCCCTGAGATTGTAGCTGCCAACATGCCCATTCTCAATATTGGTCTTTACATGCTTTGCAACTGCTGGCATGTCCACTTTCCAGCAACGGAACGCGACTTTTCTGGCGTTTCTGAAGCGCAGTTCGATGTCAGGTTTTTCATTTGGGAGAATGGGCTTCCTTTCATTTATCAGGCACCAGTCGTCGATGATTGCCTTGAGTTTTTCTTCAGCCGACGGGTGTGCCTTGGCGTTCTTGTAGCATTCCGCCGCATTGTCATATTTTCGGCGTGCGGAGTAAATCTCTCCCAGTTTAAATTGCGCTTCGCTGTACAAGTCGCTGACTGGTTTGATGCTCTTGTACAATTTTATATACGAGTGTTCCTCTGTCAGGCTTATGCGCTTGATGCCAGTGGCAAGTTGGGCAAAGGTCTCGTTTTCCGTCAATTCGTCCAGTTCTGCTAACCATTTCGCCATGTCCCTGTTCCGATTCAATCCAAATAGATTGGATACATCGAACTGCATGCAGAGAAAATCGGCATAG
>JAFSTJ010000307.1 GCA_017450525.1 Victivallales bacterium
GCCAGCCCCGCCAGACAAAGCAAAAGACCAGGGCTTTGCACTACCTTTGGCGCAACACCCCAGTCAAGCAAAAACGGCGATGTCAAACTGGCGAAAATAAAAGACCAAAGCGTAATTGCGTCGCTGCCATAGCCGCGCTGCTGGGCAAAGCGTCCGAATATGCTGAACAATGCATAGCAGAAGCCAGAGCCGATGCCCATAAACAGAACTGACAATGGCAAATTGGCATTACCCTCCTTCATCACGCCTGACACAAGAAAACACCCCGCTGTGACTAGCAATAAAGCAAATAATTTTGATGTCTTGAATTTTTCCTTAAAGAAAAAACATGACATCATTGTAACAAAAATTGGCGAGGTATAGAGCAATACTACCGCAATACCCACGCTTGTGCGTTGCATTGTGTTGAAATACAAGGAATTGAAGAATGTGATGCTTGCAATGCCAGTGCCTGCAAAGCACCAGGCATCCCGCAACCGTATTTTTAGCGCTCCTGGCGACACAAAGGGCATAATCACCAGGAGCATAAGCACCGCCATAAACGAGCGCAGCGCGGCTATGCTTTTCGCGTCAATCCCTGCCGCGCCCAAATGGCGCACAAATAAACTTATGACGCCCCAACTGGCACCTGCCAACAATACCAGCAGAATGCCCTTCGTACGCTCGCCAATATTCAACTTGAACATCTATTTTGTGATTGTGTAAGACAACTTGATTGTATCGCCAGCCTTGAAACCATTGCCCAAATGCAGTCTTAGTGGTTGTATCTTCTGGCTGAAATTGCTGGTGGCAGGTCCCAGCGACACGAGCAATGCCTTGTCCAGCGAGATGACCACCGCGTTGTTGAGGCGCACCTTTGTCGCCTTGCCCGGCTGGTCCTGCCACGCGCCATTGACCATATATTCCAGCTTCAGGTTCTTGTAGTCCAGCAATGGCAGCTGCTCATACAGGTCCTTGATGTTGTTTTCCTTGGAGATGTTGATTTCCAGTTCCTGGCGTATGCCATTCTCCAGGAATGAAATGCTTCTCTTGTATGCCACGCTATCCAGGTTGAACAGCGTCTGCTCCAATGTGATGGACTTGCCGTCAAAGGCCTCCTTTGTGGACCAGTAGTCAGGATATGCGCACTGGCCATTGTCCAGATCAGCCCGCAGGAAGTACCCTGTATTGCCATTCCAGTTCATTGCAGTCAGCACCGAGCCGTAGTCCTGGAACCACAGCAGCCCCATGCCCTGGGTGCATGCCCACTTGCCACTGCCGCTCTTGTTTTCAGGTGTCCTGGGCCTTGTTTTTCCAACCCAGGCACCCGATGTATGCCCAATGTATGTGAATGTGTAGTATTTCGGCTTGCGCACTGCAATGAATTCGTTGTTGAAGTTTTTGGTGAAGTCATTGCTTGCCTCAACAGGGAACTTCGCTTCTGGCAGCGGCTCGCTGGGGAACAGGAACTGAGAATAGAACGGGCCATGCACGGCGGTGGCATACTTTGCCCCGTTGCCAGGATTGCATTTGATTTCCCTGAATTGGGCGATTGCATTGTCGATGCTGGCAGGCTGTTCCTTTCTGAACCAGACTGCCGCCTCGGGCAATTCAGCCTTCATCATGGCAAGCCCCCCTCCATACTGGCGGTAAACCCAGGAGCCAGCCGTACGATGCCCGTAGTTGCTGCATCCGAAAACCGTGCCATCTGGCTGAGGCGCCACGCTGTGGTTGTAAAAATCATAGATTATGCGCAAGGTATCCTTTGCGACGGGATTTCCACTCATCCTGTAGTAGATGGCCTGGTAGCAGGTGCCTAGTCCCTGGTATGTGCCGTCTGGACCGTATGCCTCCTGTTGATAGCCCGTCTTCATGTGGAGATCTCCGCCCTCCCTGCTCATACCCCAAATGTAGTCCTTCGCCATCTCCACGTATTTTTCCTCACCCAACCTCTCATACAGGCACTGGTAGATGTATGGCCAGTGGGACGACTGATTGTCGCATGAAACGCGGAACATGGAGAACCTGTCCGCCTCGCGGCGTATTGCCTCGCTCCACAGCGCACGGCATTCCTCGTCCGTAATGCCCGATATGCCATGGTAGAAGGCATTCACCTTGTGTACAAAACCCAGTGCATCGCCGCCGCAATATTCGCCTGCTGAATCCTCCCATGTGTCACTCTCCTTCATCTTGAGTAAATCCTGGAAGATACCTATCAACACGCGCTTCTCAAGCACAGGATGCCTGAAGAATGGGTTGTATTCCTTGTCCAGTCCTAGTGCCGCCGCCATTGATGCCAAATACGGAGATGAACCAAAGTCAGGGCTGTCCTTGTCAATTTTCTGCTGTTCAATCATGCTGTTGATGTGGTTGAATAGTCCCCATGGTCCAATAAGCCCTATGGAATTGGGCTCCTTCTTCATCAGAGGCA
>JAFSTJ010000308.1 GCA_017450525.1 Victivallales bacterium
CCTCGTACAGGCTCTTGAGAGTGCAGGCCTCCGTGGCCTCCAGCGTTACAGTCTCTGCAACGCCAGTGTCTTGCACCTGGATTTCGCGTTTGAAGCGCAATGGCGTGCGTGGAATGATGCCGCTGCGCGTGAAATGGCGCGCCTTTGCGTCAAATGCGCCGCATTTGGGGCTGATGACCTCGGATGTGGTGTATGGATTGACGCCCAGGGACATGCTGGTGGCGAAGGGCTGCTGTGTTTCGCCCCATACGTCGTTGGTGTACATGAGATTGTGGTTGGAGGCCACCAGCGAGGGGCCGAAGTCCCTTATCCAGATGAATCCCAGGCCGCCTGACTTGCAGCAGTACCATTGCCAGCCGCCATAGCCAGCCTCCCTCACGCCGTCCATATATGCGGAGCAACCATCGTATTTCCACTGTGACCAGCAGTTCCAGATGAAGTCGCTAGGACCTGTGTAGAACAGCATATATGCCTTGCCTGTCTGCACGGCATAATAGCGGTCGTCCAGATTGCGGACGAATGGCTTTTCCTCCATGTGAGGCCATTGCGTCTTTTCCTTGTTGTTCTTGCCGCCCCAGAGGTCGCCATAATGAATGAGATTGGTTTTTGCGCCTGCCTTGTGTGTGTAGAAGCGTGTCCTGGCGTTGGATGCGGTTTCGGAGAAGGTGCCAGTGAATGTGCTGGTGGGGGCAGTGCCAGTCTTGGAGGCGGTCAGGTGAGTTTTCAGACGATAGTATTTTTCCTGGTATGTCAGGATTTCCTTCATGCCCGTGATGTCATAGAGGATTGACATGTCTGCGTCTGTCTCCAGATTGTATTCGCAGTCGTGTCCAAGGCATTCCGCCATGATGCCATTGTCGATGAAGCCGTTGTCGGGTTCGTATCCAGATTTCCAGTCATCCTTCAGTGGATTGACGCGTCCCAAGGAATACTGTGTGCACATCCTGGCGATATTGTATCTTAGGGATTCCATAATCAGCGGGCTTTCGCAGAACTTGTACATCCTTCCCATGCTTTCCAGTATCTTCGCCCACTGGTTGACAGTGGCGCCAGTTTCCATCATATAGCGGTACAATGCCCACTTTTCGAAGATGTTCGTCAGTGCCTCTTTCAAATCCTGGTCCTTGGGCAGTTCCTTTGGATCGAAGCGGCCATCCCCGAAATTCCACCAGGATGAACGGAAACCCTCATTGGAGTTTTCCTGCTTGAAGTTTTTGCCAATCCAGTCATAGTCCGTGAATCCCAGAGTCAAGCCGAATGAGGCCAGGCGCTGCAGTGTCTTGTTGTCAGGCTGCAATGCCGCATATTTGCGCACGACGGCCAGCTCAGGCTCGTTGATGTTGTTGGCGACTTTCAGGGCAGTTGCCCCGTTATCCCAAAATATGGTAGGATTGCCCTTGACATGCAGGCATGCGCCTGTGCCTTTGCCCTGGATGCGTAGTTTCATTACGCTTTTCTTTGGCACATCTTTGAGCACCATGTAGTTGAAAAAGCCGCGGCCCGCCGTAAACTTGCTCAATTGTTTGCCTTGGATGCTTGCCTCCACGCTCCAGTTGTAGGGCTTGACTTCCTCGGTGGTGGCGATGTACAAATCTTTGCAAGTCTCTGAAATGTACATATATGCCTCTTCCATCTGCTTGCCATGTAAGTACAATGGTCCCGCACCTGAATGTACACCGCAACTCATCTTGCGTGATGGCTCCAGTGAAAACCAGTGGTCCCAGCAGGAGGATAGCACAACGCGATATATGCCAGTGCCGCAGTCTGGCACCTGCAATACATATTTGTCAGCCTTGATTTGCTGCGGATGCTCCAGCAATGGACTGCGTTTCTTGCCTTCGGCCAGCCCGTCTGGCGTATTTCTGCCAGTGAAAGACCTGTAGCGGAAGTCCATGCCTTCGTCCCAGATGCCGTCCTTATAGGTGTAGTCATTCTTTACAATGCCGTCGTCCTTCATGAACTGACGTGCGACTATGCGTCCATTAGGTGCGATGATGAAGGCGTAAGCGTCCCGCTTGCCTTCCATGTATACATTCATGTCCCGCTTGTACAATGTCAGTTCAAAGCCGCCGCCCTTTTCATCTAGCAGGAAGAAGATCAGATTTTGCCGTGGGCGCCAGAACTTGTCGGCACCAGTGAATGTGGCGGCGGAAGCGCAAAGTACAAGCGAAAGAAGCAGGCACGTAATTTGTTTCATTGTCTTCTCCTAATTTAGTGGACAGTGGGCAGTGGACAGTGGACTGTGTTCAGTTCTGTGCGCAGGCGTTTTCGCCCGCATTTGGAAGGCACAGTGCTCTACCTGCGGCTTTCGCCGCAGGCACCTAACTGTCCACTGTCCACTGTCCACAAAACATACATGTGAAAGATTTTAGACCAGGACTTTCTCAAAGGACTTGACTACCTCATGGATGGTGCGGCAGCATTGTTGTGGGATGACTTCGCTTTGCAGGCTTTGCAGGCGCGGTGCCTTATGTAGTTTGGCACAGATGTCGTTCCAGTCGATGTCGCTGTCATCAGGGAGGCGGTGCAGATCTGTAATGCCATCATTGCCGTGCAGGTGGCAGATTACCAAATCGTCCAGCAATTTATCCAATATGTTTTCATCCCATGGCACTGGTTTTCCAATGGCGCCCCAGGCGTTCTTTGGCGAGCATTTTTCCACGCCCCTGTCCTTGCGCATGAGATGCGCGTGACCGCTATCGTAGCAGAATCCTAGCGCGGGTGTTGGGAAGTCTTTCTTAATTTCCAGACGATGCTCAGGGGTATTGGTCTCGAACCATACATTCTCAATGCAAATTGTCACGCCGAGGCGCTCCGCTTCGGGTAGCAGCACGTCCAGGCCGCGCCTAATCCTGTCCAGGCAGTGTGATATATCCGCATCGGGGGCTTGTCCATAGCCGCCAGTCTGTGGCCAGGCGTTGTTTCCTGTGTGGATGCAGATGGTCTTTACGCCCAGCATTGCGCAGATTTCCATTTTAGTCTTGTGCATCTGCAGCATAATGGGAAACAGTTCAGGGCTTGGGCAGTTCAAATCATTGTAGCGCCCGAAAACGGCGTGTGAATCCACGAAGTCCAGGCCAGCATCCGCAATTTCCTTTTGCACAATGGGGATGAGATTTGGATTGCCAAGGAAGGCAATCATGAACTCATGATTAAGCACCAGATGCTTGACGCCCGCCAGGACACTGTCACGGAAGGCGAACTGGCGCATCCTTGCATCGTTTACCTGGACATTGTTGAAGAATGTAAGTGGTTGCTGGAACATTGGTGTCTCCTATTTTAATTCACTGTGAACTGTGGACTGTGGATTGTGGACTGTGGACTGTGGATTGTGGACTGTATTCAGTTCTGTGCGTGGATGTTCCCGCCCGCGTTTGGAAGGCACTGCTCTACCTGCGGCTTTCGCCACAGGCACCCAACAGTCCACAGTCCACTGTCCACTATTTTTTTCGTTTAAGGTATTTCTCCTTGTAGCCCGACACGATTTTGACCAGTTCCTTGTTTTCCATGTCTGGCTCCTGCAAATACAGGGAAGGGCAGCCGTATTCGGGGATTTCCCTGAAGAAGTCCATTCCTCCCGTGTATGGATTGTTGTTGAATGAGACGTGGTCGGTGTCTATCAATGCGCCGTAACTTGCGATTTTGGCTACCTTGGCGCGTATCTTCATTTCCTCAAGACCGTTTTCGGGCAGGGCGAAGTAGTCGTTGAGCCGCAGCATATTGTGCAGGTGGGCGAAATACGGATTGCAGCACTGGTAGTCCAGCAGACAGTCTGGTTTTACAGCACGTGCTGCATCCGTGACTAGTTTGAATCTGTCGTAGAGGAACTGCATGTTTCGTGATGCGCCTGGCGGGTATTTGCCTGGCAGTTGTGAAGTGAAGTCAAATTTGAAACCGTCCACATTCAGGCAGCCAGGTTCATCCGAAAGCATTTTATGCATATAAAGTGCAATTCTCTGTTTGTACGCCTTGGAGAAGATATTGAAGCTGCCGTACAATTGCTCTTCAGGTGGCAGACCTACTGGATCCGTGCATATCCAGAGTAGGACGTGCCTGCCCTGGCTGTGTAGTTTGTCCACGAAACCACGCATGTCAGGCCATTTGTCCTTGGACACTTCCCATAGACCGTGCTGCTCTCCCCAGAAATCATCGATGATGAGGGTGTCGAAGTCGATGCCATTGCGCTCCATCATTGCGATGAAGTCCTCATGCAGTTGTTGTGTACACTGCGCAGGGCGTGGAAGTTTGACCTGGTAGCGCCAGCCGCAAGCGAGAATGCCCTTTTGCCAATCAAGGAATTCACGCTTTGGCTGCTGGACTTTGCCAAGGCGCAGTACATTGTCCACATGAGCCTGCAATGCAGCGAACTCGTTTTCAGCGCCGAAGCGCAGCGCCATTGGTGGCGTGTCTGCCGTGCTGAATGCATCGGGGCGCACGCCCAGGTTTATTTTCCAGCCTATTAGCCCATGTTTATCAGGGCAGGTTTCCAGGTCCATGAAGTCTAGCTGGTTCATTTCTGGTTCCAATGCGCTGGAGGCCCAGCGCCCATCCTTCTGGCGGTATGCCAGAAACCATGGCGGCGGCGATGAGAAGTTGTTGGCGGTGCGCTGTGCTTCGTGTATGCTAAAATAATGCTCTGCAATTGCACCCACGCTGGGATTGAACACCACGTCTGCGTTTATCCAGCTGCCAGGGCAGAGGGTGATGGATTTTCTTGCCGCCACATTCTTTGCGAATACCTCGATCCTGTCATCGTAGAACACGATATGCAGTTCCGCGCCGCATTTTGATGTGAAGAGAAGATGCTGGTTTTCCACCGTATGGTGTCCCTTCTCCAGAGACTGGCATTCCTCCAGCGTGATGGGTGTCTCATCCGCCAGCAGCGCGATGTTCAACTCCATCACATTGGAAATGCCGCCCGTTTTGATGTAGATATAGGAACTGCCACCTTTCTTCTTCGCCGAATATGCCTCAGTCAGCAAATCCAGCATTCCATAATATGAGGAGTATCGTATCATTGTTCGCAATATAACCCACAGCTATATAACCCGCAGCTGTCGCTGCGGGCACAAGACTATCCACTGATCACTAGAAAACCAGGCCGACTTTGGCAGCAGCCTTTTGCCAGGCGTTGGCGATGAGCTGGTGTCCTGCTGGTTGCGGGTGCACGCCATCGCGCAGCCAGTATTCCATAGGTGCACGTTTGCAGGCCTCGTTGAAAATTTCCTGCAATGGCACGAATGCAGTGTCATATTCCTTTGCAATCTTGCGTGTGACCTCAGCCTTTTCCGCCACGTCATCCACCCAGTCCTTGCCTGACACGGCTCCGAATTCCAGCACAAACGGCTCCATGAGGATGAACTTCACGTTGGGCAGCACCTCCAGTGACCAGTCCAGCAGCATGTGGTAGAATTTATCAAAGCGAGGCGTTTCCACTCCGTTCTGGCGTTCCTTTTCGTGCCACACGTCATTCACTCCGATGAGGATGCTGATGTAGTCTGGATTCAGGTTCAGCGTATCGATTTTCCAGCGGGCGTATAGATCGACTATGCGGTTTCCGCTGATGCCCCTGTTGTATATTGTCCAGTTCACTTCTGGCTGCTCACAAAGGAGTTTGCTGCCGATGAGGTTTGGGTAGCCAGGACCGAATACGTTTGTTGGATAACCAGCACCTCCGCAGGTCACGCGCCCGCAGTCAGTGATTGAATCACCCATGAAAACCAGTGTCTTTCCCATTGTATCTTCTCCTTATTTTCGCCGTCGCTACATTAGAAACTTGGATTTGGAACGAATGTGGTGCGGCATTGCTTCAGATAGTTGAGCGCATAGACCTGGCCTGTGATTTCCAGGTCACCTCTGTAGACTGGATCGTGCCAGCCTTCAATGTCGATGGCGCCCTTGAAGCCGCTTCTCCGCAGTTCGGAGATGATCTGCACCCAGTTGCAGTCACCGAAGCCAGGCGTGCGGTGAAATACAGTGGTCTCTGGCCCATTGTAGCCGTATTTGGCGATCACATCCCTGCGCACATTGGCGTCCTTGCCATGCAGGTGGAATATGCGCTTGCCCCATTCCTGCAACTGTGGCATTGGGTCAATGAGTTGAGCCATCTGGTGAGTGGGTTCCCATTCCAGACCGATGTTGGGCAGTGGTATTGCCTCGAACATCAGTTCCCATGCACGTGGGTTGAAGGCGATGTTCCAACTGCCTTTGGCCCAGGTGCCGCCCATGGTGCAGTTCTCAAACGCGATTTTCACGTTCTTTTCGCCTGCCTTCTCGCAGATTGGCTGCCACACTTCCTTGAAGCGGGGCATGGACTCTGGCACTGGCACGTCTGGAACACGGCCCGCAAAGCCCGCCACAACATCCGTATGGTAGAGATGTGCACATTCCACCAGCCTGTAGAAGAACTTGCGCAGTTTTTCGCCCTTCACCGAATCCTCAAGTGGATTGCCGTATGCCTCGATGGCGCCGATGCGTATGCCTTTTTCATCCAGAATGGGCATGATTTGCTCTGCCACGGCCTCAGGATCCAGCATGTCTTCCTTGTTGTGGCCGAAGGTCAGCGCAAAACTCTCGAAGCCGTATGGTATGATCTGCTTGATGTAATCGACGATGTGCTCATCGACTTTTACCATCGTTCCAATGAGAATGTCTTGTTCCATCATTGTGCTCCTTGTTGTTTCTTCCTTTGCTTCAATTCTGGTTTTATCTTCTTCTTAAGTATGTACAGCAAAAACAGGCCGTTGAGCAGTATGGCAAGTAGCCAGGATACAGGGTAGGATAGCAGCAGCGAATGCATAGTACGGTATTTCGCGAATATTGTGAATACCCAACCGATGCGCAGGACGCATACCGACAGCAGCATCAGTATGGCTGGCACGACCGCATAGCCCAGACCGCTGCAGGCACCTTGTATGACGTCCATTGTCCCGCAAAGTCCATAGAACAGGAACAGGCAGAACATGCGCGTGTGCCCTGCGTCTATCACATCGCTTTCGCTGTTGAAGATGGAGAGCAGGCTGCGCCCTGGAAGGTAGATGCCCCAACCAATGACTTCACCAAGCAAGACGCCTAGCATGATGCAGTACAATATGCTGCGCACTATGCGCTTGTAGTAGCCGCCGCCATAGTTCTGCCCAGCAAAACTGACAGCCGCCAGGTGCAGGCTGTAGGAACTGAACAGGTACAGCAGGTTCTCGAACTGCAATGCCGCCGCGTTGCCAGCCATTACCACCGCGCCCAGGGAATTCACCGAGGACTGTATGATTATGTTGGACAGCGAGAAGCAGGAACTTTGTGCGCTGGTGGGCAGCCCGATTCGCGCCATTCTGTAGAGTGAATCCCAGTAGATGTGAAGTTTCTTCAGGTCAAGGCGGAATTCTGGCCCGTATGTGCACAGCACCCGCAATACGAAACAGGCTGATATGCCATTGGATATGACCGTGGCAATGGCGACGCCTGCCACGCCCAACTTCAACACCAGCACGAAGAACAGATTCAGCAGTACATTGGCAGTTCCTGCTACAGACAGGAAGAATAGGGGGCGCTTGGTATCGCCAAGTGCTCGCATTATGGAA
>JAFSTJ010000309.1 GCA_017450525.1 Victivallales bacterium
AGTTTGGCGAAGTAGGTGGTATCCAGGCGTTCCTTTTCAGGAGCGACCTTGCTGTAGTAGTCGTTTGACACACCAAGGCGCAGTGTGAGGGACTTCATTGTGTTGATTGGGAATTCAATGGAGCTTTCGTGCTTGATGTGGTAATTGTCCATCATGTCGTCAAACAATGGCAGGTAGCTGATATCCGTGATAAGGGTTGCGAGAGGAGTGAATTTTGACATGTCCTTCAGCTTGAATTCGTGATGGTAGTTCAGCTCCATGCCCATTTCGCTCTCGGATTCCTTGTCGCTGACATAATCCCTGTAAACATGTGAGAGACCAATCCGGAAGCGAACCTGCTTGTCTTCTTCCTTTATGAAATAGTAGCCATAACCAGCCACTGTTGTGATTGAGGGATCAATGTCGTTGATCTTGTCATATTCGTATTCGCTTCTTGCATACCAGCTGTTGTTGGTGCCTGCAATCTGGCGCTCGAAGTCAATACCGCCGATGACTTCCTTTTCTGTGGTGACGTGGCTATCCCTGGCGTGCTTGCCGTTCAAATAGAGCAAGAGTTTGTCTTCGGGGCCTGCCAATGTGGCCTTGATACCGCCAGCGACTGTGCATTTTTCTGTATTGCCAGTCTTGCCGTCAATGCTAGCGAATGCCTCGTATGCCCACTTGCGGCCTTGTGGCGGTGGTGGGAGTGTTGGGTCTGGATCATCCAAGCGCCACAGGTTCTTCACATCGGCCAGTTTTGTTTCGCCAATGGTTCCATTCTGGAATTTGCCAGATGTCTTGCCAGCTTCTGTGGCCACATTGACTTCCTCGTCAGTGCTTATTTCCGCCACTGCGGACACATCAACGGTGATGTCACCAGCCAGGCTGTTGTTGATGGTAACCTTGCCACCTGCGATTTTTGTTACCTTGCCGAAAATGACACTGGAATCATTCAGCTTCAACTGGTCAGCAGCCAATGAGAACACAGCCGCCACCACTACACTTGCAATTGTCCTGATTTTCATTTGTAAATCCTCTGTTAAAATCAACTAACACCATTTTCTAAAGAAAATAACGCTGGTATTATACTTCTTAAATGCACAAATGAAAACCGCTAGGTCAAATTTTGTTGAAAAAGTTCACACGTAACCAGTCCTTCAATAGCGCACAATGCAATGAAGATTTTGGCATTTATCAGAAATGCCATGCTTGTCAAAACCAAACAGACACCAAACGCATAATTGCCGAAATCCTGCCATAGTAGTTATACTTTTATTTTTCATGCAAAAAATAGCAGGTACAGCATTGTTAATTTGGATATTCTGCATATAATAAGCACCCGTCAAAATCAATGGCATCCCAATACATTTATACAAAAAGGCGTAGTTTATGAGAAGAATATTTCTAGCTGTGTTTTTGCTTGCCTGTTGCATTTACGGTGCGATTACAATTGATGGTAAGCTGGACGAAGCCGAATGGCAGGCCGTGGAGGAAATGGGAGGCTTTGAGGCATTGGGCATTTCAGTGAACAAGGCCGTCCAGGCGCAGACGACGTTCAAGATAATTACCCTGGAGGATCGCCTTTGCATCGGCGTAAAATGCGACGAGCCTCTTATGGATAAACTTAAGGAAATGACCGCGAAGAAAAAAACGCCCTCAGGCGATGAAGATGACGCAGTGGAGATATTCCTGACTCCCACGGGCAATGCCAACTACGAATTCTATCAGTTCCGTGTTTGCTATGACGGCAACGGCACTTCAAACTATTGGGCCGATGCCAGCACGACACAACCTGACCCATATTTCCCTGAATGGAGCAATAAAGTCTATTCGGGCAAGGATTTCTGGTCAGCCGAGATTGAAATCCCAATTAGCGCGTTCTACATGACCCCGCAACATTTATGGAAGACGGAATGGGCGGTGAACATCGGGCGCAGGCGCAAGCCCGTAAAGGAAAACACTACCTGGTCACAGATGCAAAGCAGTTTTGCAGAGATAGGTAAATTCGCCAAGCTGGGAGGTTTCCCAATGCGCAAGGCAGAGGACTTTGTACAGATATCATCGGCAAAGGCGTGTGTCAAGACCATGGAGAAAGGCAAGCCAGCGGGCAAGTTGTCCGTAAATGTGAATCTATACAAGGCTGGTGAATACGAACTGCAAGGCAGGACATTCAAGTTGACCAGAGGTTTGAACATGCTGAACGTGCCTTATGTATTCGGGCAGACAGGCAAGAACCTGGTGGAAATCGCTCTTAAGCGCACCAGGGATGGCCGTGTATTCAAGCGCTGGTATCCAGTTAACGTAAAATACGAACCCATAAAGTTCTGCCTGAGCTGGCCCCAATACCACAACAACTTCTATCCTGGGCAGGATTTCTCCCACATAGAAGGCGAGGTTGAATGCGCTATGAACAAGCCAGTCAACATAAGCATCAGCGGGCCTGGCATCAAGAACCAGAAAATCACGCTCAAACCAGGCAAGAAGGCATTCAGGTTCAAGACTTCAGATTTTGACTACGGCACCGCAATAATAAAGGCTGAGGCTGGCGGCATTACCAGAGAGCTGAAGGTACGCCGCCTACAGCCGACCAACTCTAAAATGGTCTGGATTGAAAACGGCAATCTCGTTGTCATGAATCCAGGAGAGAAAAAGGGGAAAGCAATACTACCGAGACGCATGAGCGCCACCTACCTCAAGGGCGGCGAGGCATTCAAGCAACGCTACGAGGCGGACAAGGATTTGCACATGGAAATCATCGGTGCCTGCAGTATTGAACCCGTGCGCCTCGGTAAGAACGTTGAAATCGACTATGGTTATTTTGACGTGAGGCCGCTACAGTCTCTCTTTGGAAAAATCTCGGATATCATCGCCAAGAACAAAAACAGGAATTTCCACTACTATTACCTGTACGATGATCCAGAATGCCACAACATTTCTCCTGTTTTCCTGAAACACGTATATGACTTCATTGCGGACAAGGATCCGTACCACCCTGTGATGATTGTCTCACGCAAATGCGGCCTCTACATCGACTGCGCCGACTGGTTTGAAACGCGCCCACGCCTAAATCCAATGATAGATGGCGGCCATCGCATATATGACTGCTCTATTGACAACATGGGCGGCTATATGGACGAAATTGCCCTTTCAGGCAGAAAGGACAAAATCATAGGCTTCATGCCCACCTGCTTCAGCAACCGCGATTCAAACCCACTATCCGTATATCCCACCTTCCAGGAAATAGTGTGCCATACATGGGCGGGCATGATACACGGAGGCAAGGGCCTACACCCATATACATTCAGGCACATGGGAGACCGCCCATGCCTGTACGAAGGAATACGCTATATCTTCAGTACATTTGACGTGTTGCAGGACTTCATGCTATTCGCAAAGCGGACCGTGCTACACCGCAGCGACGAGTATGAGGTGGTTCTGTATGAGCTGGGCAAGGAGAAGATGTTCGCTGCAGTGAACTTCACCGCCGTCGAGCAACTGGTCCATATCAAGGGACAGTCTGGCAGGTACATGGAATGCCGCGGCAACCGCAGCTTCAATGGCATTTCATTCACGCTGAAGCCCCACGAGGTAATAGTCGGCACCACGAGAAAACGGGATGAAGGCCTGCCCACATACAAGCAAGTGCAGGCGAAAATTGACAATCTTGAGAAACAGCGGCTCGATATGCCGAATCTTCTTATCGGGCATATTGACGATGTCAAGGTCACCGCCTCAAGGTCCATCCCCTTCTGGTTCAAGTTGTTTGACGGTGTGCGTGACGTTTATGCATACGATGATTCCTGGGGGCAATGCCGCTTCGTGGAATTATCGTTCTCGAGGAAATTCATACCCGCATTCACGAGCATAAGCATATACGGCAAAAACATTGATGATGCCATTGTCAAAGTTCTCAAGGCTGGCATCTGGCAGGAAATTAAGCCAGCCTCCAAAACAAAGGACAACTATATGCTGAAATACCTCTTTGACCAGGAATACAGCGTGGGAAACCTGCGCATCGAATTCCCACAAAACCACATAGAATTGTATGAAATCGAGTTGTTCAACAACAAGAAGCCTAAAGCAGAAGAACATCTTGCCGCAAAAGCAAGCCATGATGATGAAAAACATGACATACACGACAAAAGGGAATACGCCTGGCAGCTTGACGGTTCCAATGCCCAATTCAAGAAAAGCACTTCCAAAGATGCCTGGTTTGGAGAGGACACTTATACGGAACCAACTGCTGACGGAGGTTTCCTGTACAGGGGCAAGAATTCAAACCGCTACATAAAACTGATGCCAAAGCACTGGATTGTACTGAAACTCATGAAGATAAACAAGATGCCAAACTATAAACAATACAACTGGAGCATGAACTTCTTCAGAGGCGTCGGCAAGATCTGCGGAAATAACAACCTACTGCAGGAAGGTCTCTACACAATCAACCTGCCTGAAGTGACAAAGAATACAGAAGGCCCAATGACAATTTACAGTTATGGTCTTGAAATGCAGTTCAATTATATACGCCTGGTTCGCGAACCAGAGAACTATCTTTCCGCAACTGTAGAAGGCAATTCAGCCATGATCGAGCCAGGCAGTAAAATCATAGTTACACTTAAATTGAAGGAACCTTGCAAAGAAGTCACCTGCAAGATGATAAGAGATATTGGACATAGCTCCACACCATTCTCCATCAACGAAAAGGACACAATTGAACTGAAACCTGTACAGGGCGACCTCAGCCTGTGGCAGGCAGTAATCAATGTGAAAAATTATTCCTTCTCCGAAAGGGAACTTGGAAAACGCTCCATCATGCTGCAGGCAGACATCCAGGGCGGCAAAATCAACACACCAATAATCACATACATACCAGCCGCCTTCAGGACAAGATTCCAGTAGGCTAAATCAACCACCAGCTCCATAAGGAAAATCAATTTGCTCATGAAACGTATTTTTCTCCCACTACTTTTACTTGCCTGCTGCATCTACGGAGCAATCACCATTGATGGCAGACTGGATGAACCAGAATGGCAGGCCGCCAAGGAGAACAAGGGCTTCAAGGCACTTGGGACTGCCACAAACAAAATCGTCCAGGCACAGACATCATTCAAGGTCATCTCAATGGAAGACCGCATCTACATCGGCGTGAAATGCGAAGAACCGCTGATGGACAAACTGAAGGAAATCACCGCCAAAAAAAGTTCCTCCGCCATCTGGGAGGACGATGCTTTGGAGATTTTCCTGACGCCGACGGGCAACGCCAGCGGAGAATTCTACCAGTTCCTGGTATGCTATGATGACAAGAGCTGGACAAATTACTGGATGGAATCAGGCAATATCAGACCCGACCCATATTTCCCTGAATGGGCCCACAAGGTCTATTCTGGCAAGGATTTCTGGTCCGCCGAGGTGGAGATTCCATTAAGCGCGTTCTACATGACACCGCAGCAACTGTGGAAGACGGAATGGGCGATAAACATCGGGCGCAAGCGCAATCCCATCAGGGAGCGCAGTACCTGGGCGCAGATGCTGAGTGGATACTTTGAGCCAGAAAAATTCGCCAAGTTGGGCGGCCTCCCCATGCGCAAACCAGAAGACTACGTGCATATCTCTGCGGCAAAAGCGAACATCAAGTCCCTAGATAACGGCAAGCCCGTTGGCGAACTGTCCGTAAATGTAAATCTGTACAGGACTGGTGAATATGAGTTGCTTGGCAAGACATTCAAACTGAATGGCGGCCTGCATACCTTGAATGTGCCGTATGTTTTTGAAAAGGAAGGCAAGAACCAGGTGGAAATTGCGTTAAAGCGCACCAAGGATGGGCGTATTTTCAGGCGCTGGTATCCCGTGAACGCCAAGTATGAGCCCATAAAGTTCAAATTAAACTGGCCTCAATACCGCAATAATTTCTATCCAGGGCAGGATTACTCCCGCATAGAAGGCGAAATTGAGTGCCAGATTAATGAACCTGTACAGTTGAGCATAAGCGGCCCTGGCATAAAGCCCCAGACACAAAAACTCCAGCCAGGCACAAAGGCATTCCGCTTCACGACCAGCGATTTACAATACGGCACTGCCGTAATCAAGGCGGAGGTGGGCGGCATTTCCAGCGAACTGAAAGTGCGCCGTCTGAAGCCTACGGACACAAGAATGGTATGGATTGAGGACGGCAATCTCGTAGTCATGAATCCAGGAGACAAGAAAGGCAAGGCCATTCTTCCAAGGCGCATGTACGCCACATACTACAGGGGAGGCGATGCTTTCAAGGAGCGCTTTGACGGCGACAAGAACCTGCATTTGGAAAGCACCGCTAGTAGCAGTCCAAGCATAGAGCCAGTGCGCCTGGTCAAGAACATAGAGGTAAACTATGGACTTTACGATGTGAAGCCGCCTCAGGAACTTTTCGACAAAATCGCGGCGATTATCGAAAAGAACAAGACCAGGGACTTCCACTACTATTATCTTTATGACGAGCCTGAATGCAACAATATCTCCCCCATCTTCCTGAAATACGTGTATGACTTCATTGCTGAAAAAGATCCATACCACCCGCTGATGATGGCCTCCAGAGGATGCGCAATCTATATCGACTGCTGCGACTGGTTCGAAACACACCCATACATAAATCCAATGATGGACGAAGGCAGGCGCGTCTATGACCGCAGTTTTGAAAGCCTGGGCAAATATCTGGACGAAATATCGCTCTCTGGCAGAAAGGACAAAGTCATTGGCTTTATGCCCACCTGCTTCAGTTACCGCTACTCCAACGCACTGTCCGTATATCCCACCTTCCAGGAAATCGTATGCCACACCTGGGCAGGCATGATACATGGCGGCAAGTCAATCTGGCCCTACGCATATATGGACATGGGCGACCGTCCCTGCCTCTACGAAGGCATGCGTTATATCTTCAGCACATTCGATGCGCTGCAGGAATTCATGCTCTTTGCAAAACGCACCGTACTTCACCGCAGCGACGAATACGAGGTGGTCCTGTACGAACTTGGCAAGGAGAAGATGTTCGCGGCGGTGAACTTCACCACATCCGAGCAGAAAGTCGCCATCAAGGGGCAATCTGACAAGTACGTGGAATTCCGTGGCAAGCGCAGTTTCAAGGGCATATCCTTCACGCTGAAGCCTTACGAAGTGATAGTCGGCACCACGAAGAAGAAGGACACTGGCCTGCCCACATACCAGGAAGTCCAGGCGAAAATTGATGAACTGGAGGCGCAGCGTCTCGCCATGCCAAACCTGATGCTGGGCCACATCAACGACATAGAGGTCAGCACATCCCGCCCCATACGCTTCTGGTACAAGTTGTTCGACGGCGTACGCGATGTGTATGCATACGATGATGCCTGGGGCAAATGCCGTTTCGTGGAGTTCTCCTTCAAGAGAAACTTCTTGCCAAAGTTCTCCAGCCTGAGCATATACGGCAAGAACATTGAGGACGCAATAGTCAAGATACGCAAGGCAGGCGAATGGCTGGAACTTAAGCCCGCCTCCACGCAAAAAGAAGGATACATGCTCAAGTACCTGTACAGCCAGGAATACAGCACAGCCAAACTGCGCATTGAATTCCCCAGAAACTACAATGAACTTTATGAGATAGAATTGTTCAACGACAAGGCAACAACTACAGAGAAGCAGGCTCCTTCTGCGCCAGTAAAGGAGGAAAAGCAGCCAGAGGCCATGCCCCAAAAAGCAAATAGCATTTGGCAACTTGACGGCACAAACGCGCAATTCCAGAAACAGCACTCCACAAAAGTCTGGTTCGGAGCGGAGACATACACAGAGGCCACGCCAGACGGGGGCTTCCTCCACAGGGGACAAAGTTCAAACCACTATGTCAAACTTCTTCCAAAGCACTGGATTGAAATGGAGGTAGCCAAGGCTAAACGGCTGCCAGGCAAGAATTATTTCAACTGGAGCCTCCATTACTTCAAGGGCGTAGGCAAGATAGCAGGCAATGTCACCACAATACAGGAAGGCCTCTACACCATATACCTGCCAGAGGTGCAAAATGTGCTTGAAGGCCCTATGGCGATGTACTGCTATGGTCTGGAAATGCATTTCAAGTACATACGCCTCACGCCTGAACCAGAAAATTATCTATGCGCTACTGTCGAGGGCAATCCAGCCATAATTGAGCCAGGCTGCAAGATTATCGTGACACTGAAATTGAAGGAGCCTTGCGAGGATGTAACCTGCAAGATTATGAGGGATCTTGGACAGGGACTGTCTCCATTCGCCATCAACGGAAAGGATACACTGGAATTGAAGCCCGTCAATGGCAACTTCCGTCTCTGGCAAGCAGTTATTGACGTGCAAAACTACCCGTCAGGCGACAAGGAAACAGGCAAACGCACCGTCATGCTGCGGGCAAATGTACTGGGCGGCAAACTGGATACGCCCATAATCACATACATACCCTCCGCCTTCAGAAAAATCGTTAAATAACACTAATTCAACGCAGAGTTTATTAACGCAGAGGCGCGTAGTAG
>JAFSTJ010000310.1 GCA_017450525.1 Victivallales bacterium
CCGACGATGGTGTAAAGTACAAGCGAAATCAGGAATACGGGGCCGGTGGTGGAAACCATCGCGGTTACGTGATCGAACAGTCCTGTGTTAGACACGGCAGACGCGAGGTTGGTGGTGTCAGACAGGGGGGAGAACTTATCTCCGACGTAGGCTCCGGAGATAATCATACCGGCAGTAAGCGCAGGGTTGATGCCAAGTCCCGCGCCAACGCCGAGCATTGCGATACCCATCGTTGCCGTAGTAGTCCAGGACGAACCGCAGGCCAGACCGACAACAGCGCAGAGGCAGCAGCCAACCGGCAGAAACAGCTTCGGAGTCAGCAGATCCAAGCCATAGTAAATCAAGGCGGGGATCGTACCGGAAATCATGAATGACGAAATCAAAAGGCCGACAGTCATGAGGATCAGCAGTGCTTCCAGCGTATTATACAGGCGCTCCAGCATACCGGCAACCATGTCGGAAAAACTGTGTCCGCACAGGGAGCCAATGCCACAGGCAACGCACATTGCAACGATCAGCGGCATATGCGCGTCCACATAGTTGCCACCATGGAGACCATAGATCATGAGGCCAGCCATCACGATAATGGGAAGCAGTGCTTCAAATACGTTCGGGAGCCGTACGGTTTTTGTTGTTTTTTCTGACATAACAATCTCTCTCCTTTTAAATTAGTATTTGCCTCGGCAGGGAAGCCGCTTGGGCAAAACGGCTCTCACACAATTCCCTGCTTTGGCGGAACATTAACACGAATTTTTCGCGTTAATGATTCTGACAAAACATATCACACCATTGATTAACCGTATTATGCCATAATTCGCCGTTAAGCCGCCGAAAAAATGTAGCAGAATATGCTAAGACAGGAAAAAGAATTCCCTGTTAATCGTTATTTTCCTATTAAGTGGCTTGCTTGTTTTCCTTTCTGTCCTTGTCGCAAAGCCGCTATTATGTCAGATGAGTTGCTGTTATGTTGGGGTACTTTCACTCAAGGGATTGCTTGAGCACAGAATTCGCCACTGCAAACTTTACCGCTTCCTGCGTACTCTTTCCAGAAAGCAGGGCATAGATTAGGCCGCCGTTGAAACTGTCGTCGCTACCAAGCTGATCGATGATGTGAAAGTCGTATTTTGGGGAGAAACAATATCTGTCATCAGCTACATCATAGAGAAGTGCAGACAATGCGGCTTCGCTCGTATTGTGAGATTCCTGCAAAGTTATAGCAACTATTTCAAAGCCAAACCGGTCTGCCATTTGATAAGCGACGCTCTTGTAGCTTTCAAGGTTTACTCTACCATCATTGGCATGCGTTTCTTCAACTTTTATGCCAAATACATCGTTTGCTGCCTCTACATTGGAGATACACACATTGACATATCTGCATAATTCCAACACGGTTTCGCTGGCTTGTTGGCGCAGCCACGGCATACCACGAAAATTCAAATCACAGGATATAAAGGCACCTTTGCGTCTGGCAGCCAGACACGCCTCCTTGCATATTTCGCCGACATTGGGACTCAGTGCAGGGGATAAGCAGGCAAAGTGGAACCAATCTACACCATCAAAAATATTATCCCAGTCAAAATCAGCGGTGGTAGCCTCCTGAATAGCGCTATGAGCGAGGTCGTAGATGCAAAAGCTATCGCGCCAGCTAAAGCCCTTTTCGCTGAAACAGATACCCATACGATTGCCGCCGCGGACAATTAGACTGGTGTCCACATTGTAGCGGCGCAGGCTGTCCACCGCGCACTGGCCGATGGTGTTGGTAGGAATCTTCGTGACATAGGCGGTGTCTATTCCGTAATTGGCAAGCGTCACGGCGACGTTGGCCGCGCTGCCACCGAAACCGAATTCGAGATGGTTGGTCTGAGCGAAACGCTCGTGATTGCAGGGCTGAAGGCGAATCATGATCTCGCCGAAGGTGACAATTCTTGGCACTGTGGCAATCCCCTTTACAGTTTTTCGTTCACATGTCATTTGTCTCATGTGACAGATAATTCTGCCGTTTTAAATCTCGCTCTGCTATGCAGATAGGCATCTTCCCTTCATTTCATTTACGATAAAAAATTCGGGTCGATTCAACATATCGCCGGATTAGCTCCCACGCAGCATTTTCGGCTTTGTTTTTACTCGTTAGTGGCAGCAAAAACGCCTGACGCTTCGCTGTGTATATGTAGATGCATTGTTTGTTGAGGTAGACGGATAAAACTTTATCCCAACTCCAGTCAGCATTCTGTTCGCCTTTGGTGACAGCAATACCGGCTTCGCTCAGGCGAATGATATAAGCCGCCTTTTCCCCGGTGAAACTAGAGCTTTTCCGTCGCACAGATAGGAAGAAATTAAAAAAATAGGCCAAAGGTAATCCTATATTCATCGGGTTATGCCGTACTAGTGTGCTGACACGCTCATCTTTGAACCAACTCTTTGCCCTTTTGCGCTCATGCTGCGTCTTCCTCCTCGACGGGCGGCAGCCCGACTTCGTCGTCATCCTTGCCTGAGTGCAAAATGACTGTGATTTAGTTCAAATCA
>JAFSTJ010000311.1 GCA_017450525.1 Victivallales bacterium
AAGGGCGAGTTGCAGGGCAGGGTGGTCTTGTTTGGGACGCCTGCCGAGGAAGGTGGAGGAGGAAAGGTCAAAATGCTGGAGGCTGGCTGCCTGGAGGGCATAGACGCCGTGGCGATGGTGCATCCTAGTTCCAGGACCATGCCAGACATGGGTTCCACATCCAACTGCGGGCTTGAGATAAAGTTCCATGGCAAGGCGGCCCATGCGGCGGGCGCACCTGAGAAAGGCATAAACGCCTTGGATGCGGTGCAGTTGCTTTTCGCTGGAGTGAACGCCTACAGGCAGCATATTCCAGAGCATGCCAGGATTCATGGCGTGATACTGGATGGTGGTGTGGCGCCGAACATCATACCTGACTATACCCGTTGCCGCTTCTACATCCGCAGCGGCGAGGAGAGTTGGGCCCCAATTCTGGAAAAGCGCTTTTTGGACATTGTCAAGGGCGCAGAGCTGATGACGGGAGCGACTGCGGAAATAACGCCGTTCCGTCCCGTATATAGATCCCGCAAGCCCAATGGTCCTATGAACAGGGTATATGTGGATTCGGTAAAGGAACTTGGCATGACATTGAACCTCCCAGACCATTCTGGGCGTGGCTCGTCAGACTTCGGCAATTTCTCCCAGGTTCGTCCTGGCATACATCCGTATTTTTCAATATCGGAATCAACAGAAATACCAGGGCATTCCGTGGCATTCCGCGAATGTGCGGGGACAGAGCTGGGTTTTGACAATGCGATGAAGGCCGCAGCCGCGCTGGCTGATGTGGGCGCGCAATATCTTGCCTCGCCGCAGTTCCGCCAGGAGGTTCAGGAGGATTACGCCAGAAAATAGGAGTAGGAGCCTGGTGTTTTAAGAGGTAATCTCGAAACTGGTGTAGCAAGGCCGTCAGTCCTGTCCATTATGGGAAACAAATACTCCAGTTTTTAAATTGCCTCCTAGAAAAATGTTTTTCAGGGTTAAATACAAATATACTTGAGTTAAATTTCGTTACTTTCAAAAAGGGCGCAAATAGCTGAGATGCCTGAAAACAGGAATGTAGAATGAGAGTTTATTCATACATAGTGCCAGTATTGTGCTGCATACTAGTTTCCTGCTCCATGTTTCAAAACAAGACATTGCTGGACAAGGAACTTGAGGAACGCAACAAGACTGAATTGAGCCGCTTGCAAAAGGAGGCGAACGAGCGTGTGCTCAGGGAGCAGATACTGTCCAAATTCGAACGGGTTCGCCAGCTGATTTCAGAGAATAACTTTTCGGAGGCTGAGGCGCAGTTGGCTCTCATGAAGCAGCTTACTGAATACAGCGATGAGATTAGTGACCTGCAGGAGCTATTGGCTTTGGCGAAAAAGCTCACATTGAGCAAAACAGACTTGGCGATAGACCAGAAGACTATTATCAACGAATCACTGACGGGTTTGCAGCTTCCAAAAAAATACAACCGAACCACGAATGTGAAGCTGGAAGAGGAGAGGGAGAGTCCCGTATATCTTGAGCAGCTATTGGAGAAGCATATCTCCATGAAAGTAAAGGATATGTCGCTGGCTGACTTTGCCATGCAGCTGCGAGAGCTGGAGGGCTTGAACATCGCAGATCCCGTGAATGTAATATTCAATGACGAGATACTCAAGGGAAAGACCTTTTCCGCGAACTTCAAGGACGTGCCATTGCGCGAGATATTCGACTACATCTCATATACTCTGGCTGTGGATTTCAACATTAAGGCGAATATAATCTGGGTCACAAAATCCACGAAGACCAATGCTGGCCCACGCCTTTTGAACAAGGTCATACTTTTGCGCCAGGGAATAATTCCTGCAGTGCCTGAGGGAATCGGCGTCGCCACGGCAAAGGCGGCATTTGAATCCACCAAGGAGGAGGACAAGGATTTGGAGAATGCGCTGAAGGCGTTCTACGCAAAATCCACCACAGGTGGCAGCTATACGCTGTTTTCCCAGCGCAACGTGCTTTTGATATCTGATACATTGTCCAATATAAGGGAAGTGGAAAAGCTGGTGAAGACGTTCTGCCGCCCGCCATACCAGGTGCTTATCGAGGCCAAGTTCATTTCCGTCAGCGAGGCGGATTTGCATGACGTTGGAGTGGAGCTGTCTCACTACAATGGCGGCAAAGCAGGTGAGAGCATTGCCGCCAACCACCAGGAAAACGCCAATATCAGCGACTTCTTTACCAAGTTGGGCGCATTGGGGGTGGACAACGCGGAAGGCGTGGGCTCCCTCACCGTCAGCGGCATCTTAGGCAATAGAAGCTTTGACTTGCTGATTCGCGCATTGGAAAGAAAGGCCTCTACTGTGACATTGAGCGCCCCGCGCATTACCGCGCTTAACAACAGGACTGCGAGAATCAGGAAAGGGGACAAGATGTACTACTTTGAAGAATACAAGTTGCAGACCGTTGACAATGGGGACAAGGGCAAGGATCAAATACTTGTACCGAGCGGAAAACCCACCGCCATGGCATTGGGAATCACATTTGATGTGAAGCCAAATGTTGGGTCGGACGGTAAGACCATACTCCTGGGCCTCAAGCCCGAAATCATAACCTTCCAGGCATGGGAGGATTATTCATCGTCACAGACGACAACGGAGAACAAAGTGACTACAACTACAGGTACCCAGGTCATGCTTCCGCGAACCCACGAGCAGACCATAGCCACCAGCGTGGCCATAAACAGCGGCGAGACAGTTATTCTTGGAGGCATGGTGGAAAATCGCGAGAACACGGAAGTCAGAAAAATACCCTTGCTTGGGGATATTCCATATCTTGGGGCGCTCTTCACCCATGTCGAGAAGATTAAAGAACCCACGAATCTGCTGATATTCGTCACTGCCACTGTCCTTAATGAAAACGGGGAATATGTCATCATCGCACCTTAAATCTTCTTTGCAAGGCTGGGCGCGTGGCATCGGCATCGAAGTAGGCACTGGCACTTTGAGATGCCTTTCCGTAGAGCGTAAAGGCGGATTCCTGCAAATTAACTCCCTGTCAGAATGTCCTGTACTTGCTGATGATTCGGAAAACCAGGAAGCATTGCGGGGCATGTGCTCCGATATACCCAATGTGTGTCTGGGATTGCCTTCATCCAGCATAACGGACATGTTCCAGAACATACCTGCTACGCTCAGGCCATTTGCCATAGACAGGCACGTGCAAAGCCAGGCTCACTCGATTGGAAGCATATCTGATGAACAGGTGATATACGACTACCAGGTAATGGAGGGTATGAATGATGGGCAGAAGTCGCTTGTCATAAGCATGGTAAAGGAGGGTGTGTTCGAGGATAGTTTCCAGATGCTGCGCCCATTGGCGTTCGACACGCACCAGGTCACATCAGGCACCATGGCAATGCTGAATTCTTTCTTTGCCTTGGAGCCTCACGCTGCTGTCTCGAAGAAAGCGCAGGTATTGATGTTGCTTAGAGAGGAGAGCACCGCGCTGGCTGTGGTATGCGGTGGTGGCTTGCAATTTGCGTGCACCTTGCTTTTCGGAAGCAGGAATACCGTTGTCAGCCTGAAGAGCGATGCCAGCAATGGGCGCAACTTGCTGGAAAGTGAATTGAACAATGCGCTGGCGCGCTGGAAGGAGGCGCAGGGGCAGGACTTTGAATTGTCAAATTATGATATATGGATAACAGGCGATGGAGGAAGCGGGATGCAGCGTTTTTCTGACATGTTGTCCAGCCTGGCGCCTGGAATTGAAATCAACATGCTTGGTCTGCCAGGAAACTTGCTTCCTAAACGGGATGACACTTTGCATGGCGAGCTTGTAGTTCCATTCGGTCTGGCGTTGCAAAGCATCTGGGAAGGCAAGATGACAATTTCCCTTTTGCCCGAACAGATGAAGTGGCTTGAGCATAAGAAGCGGGAATACAAGTTCTTGCGCTTTGCTGTTCTCATGTTGTTTCTTGGCATCGCCCTTCTTCTGGCTGGTGTGATGTTGCGCATCAACAGGGAAACATACGTGTTGGAGAATGAACGTGCTGAACTCGACAGGTGCGCACAGCTCCTGCCTCAAGTGGAGGAATTGCACGGCAAGATGCGTTTCCAGCAGAAAAAGATGCTCCCTTTAGTTGAGGCAATCTACAGGAGCCATTGCTATTATGAGGCATTGCGCATCTGGCAGGCCGCGCAGTGGAATCCAGGTCAAAAGGAGGCTAGCTGGGGCATCTACCTTGCTGATGAATATGCCTTTGCCCGCTCCAATGGCAAGAACGAGGATGAAAGTCCAGTTCCACCGAGGAATGGTGCCCCAACTGCGAATCTTTTTGACGTGCAGGAGCCACGTCCCAGTTCCACCACATCGGCAAGCAAGATAATCAATGTGAATGATTTGCGCATCCTGAACAAAATCTACATCGGTGGCATTGTGCCAATGGGCCAATCCAGGTTCAAGGTCCTCAAGGATGTGCAGGAGAAGTTGCTCAATTCAGGAGCGTACGTTAATGTGGATGACCGCAGTGAATTGATGACAGAGCAGTTCAAGGGTAGTTTCTATTCGCCATGGCTTAATTTCCTTGGCGGGAATAGTTCTGCCCTTGGCAGTGAATACGCCACTTTTTTGCTGGAATTGCCATTGAGTTCCAATTTCATCAGGGAAGATGTGCTGCGTAAAAACGGCAATTGAACACCATAGAATATGTACAAGCCAAAACTAAAGGACTGGCCTTATAGCCACGTCAGACTGATGCACATTACAGTGTCGGGTCTGGCGTTGGCGCTGCTTGTGCTGTGGCTTCTGGTGTATCCCAGCTGGCGCCGTCTCAAGTCGTTAAGGCAGGATACAGAGGCCGCCCGCATTGAGCTTGAGAAAAGCGGCATACAGCTGGACGAGGCTGTTCTGTCCCGCCATATTTCCGATTGCATAGCAAGCCTGGCAGGGGATGAGACCAAGCTGGGACTTGTTGATGTCGCAGGCAATGCAATGGCGCTTGCCATACATACTTTTGCAGATGAAATCAATGCTGCATACGCAGGTGAATCCAGCACCGCCACAAAGCAGTCTCCTGTAGAGAAGTTTGTGGAGGGAAGTACCCGTATTGACTACAAGGTGCTCTATGACAGGGTTTACTCCGAATGCGCGAATTGGAACGTGGATATAAGCCAGGCAACTGTTTCGCCAGATGAGGACAGCAACGAGCCGGTCTATCAGCAGATGCTAAAACTGTGGACCTTGCGTTGTCTGGTTAGACAGGCGGTGGAGAATGGCCTTTCTTTTGAGGTGGCGAAGGACAATGCGCCTGCCATACGCGCATTACGCAGCAGAGCATACCTCAATGAGGGCAGTGAACGCACCTACTTGCTGGAGTTTCCTGTTATGTTGCGCCTGCAAGGCAAGTTGGAGAATTTCATTTCATTTGCAAAGGGGCTTCAGGAAGGCAGGCGTTTCCTGCCTATAAAGAACATTGAGATTCACTCCACTCCACCTGGTGACTTTCCACCAGGCGAAAAGCGTGAACTGGCAAATCTGCATTTTCGCGTGATATGTTCCGCATTCTTCGTGGAACCGCAGCCTGCGAATGGAGAACAGGCAAATACCGAGCCTAAGCATGAAAATTGAATATGCTGGAGATAGTTGAAAAAATATACAGGTGCTGGGAGCGCATGGCTTGTGCTGTCATGACCTTGCTGTGCATTCTGTGCATCCTGTGCTTCGTGCTTTTCATGCTGGAGGCACCGTCTGCACCTGAAATCAAGGGCAAGAAGCCGATTGCATTGCGTATCTTCCCATGGGATTCCCTTTCAGGAAACTTCTTTACGCCAGCTGTGCCAGAGGCGGGCAAAGTCAATCCATTCCAATATGTTCTTGTCAATCGTGACAAGCCGGTGCCTAAAACAGTGGAACCTCCTAAAAAGGAAGAGCCTAAAGTCAAGGAGACGTCAAAGGCCGAGGCGGTCACGCCAGTAGTTGTTGTGCAGCCTCCACCGCCACCTCCACCGCCGAAAAAGCCAGATATCGTGATTACCCTTACAAACAAGGGCATCTATGTGGATTTGCGTGGCGATTCAGTCGCACTTGTATCAATTAAACAAGGCGAGGCGGGTAAAGAGGAAACGCTCATGTGCAAGGCAGGGACTGTGCTTATGGATAAAATCCGCCTGGAAAAAGTGGTCGAGGATAGCGCCGTGTTCAGCACGAAATCAGGGCAGGTCAAGATAGACTGGATGAAAAGCCATCAATTCCGTTTCCCTCAGTAATTCAACGCAGTGGCGCTAGGTTTTTAACGCAGAGGCGCAAAGACGCAGAGACGCAGAGTTTTTATTGTTTTGTGCTGTCACCAATTAGGCAATTATTTCAGTGACAGTTTATTGCTGAAAAGTAAACAACAATAAAAAACTCTGCGTCTTTG
>JAFSTJ010000312.1 GCA_017450525.1 Victivallales bacterium
GGTTCTGGATGAACTCGTGAACGCAGACAGACTACCGGAAGACGGGGCCTTTTGTCATCAGGGGGGAGGGCCGCCAGCCCTCCCCCCTGACCCCTCTTCCGGGCTTGCGGGGGTGCGGCGTTTCATTTTGCAACTTTCCCCCCGCTCGGCGAGTCAGAAAACGCCTTGCAAGGCGAACGGGGATGGTGTAGTATTCATGGCGTCCACGAGAAAGTCCCGACGGACACGGACTGTGCAACGGGTGTTGCATTAAGTTAGTTGTGGGATGCGCAAAGAAAGCAAAGGTGATAACATGATAAACATAATGCTTGACTTCGACAAGCGGTTTGAAGAAAAGATGCCCGATGCGGCGACATATCCAGGGATTTATGCTGTATGGGCATATAATAATCAAAAAGACAATCCAGTATGGGCCTTACTAGACATCGGTCAAGCAAAAAATATGTCAGATCGTTTTTCAATGCATGAGCGTAAACAGCTTTGGCAAAAGTATGTAGAAAATCACGAAATGAAACTAGTTATTTATACTGCCGAAATCGGCAACGAACATAATTACAGAGATATTGCAGAAGCTGCACTTTTATATAAATTTCAACCGATTTGTCCTACAAATGGCAAAGAAGGGTATCATCATGAGGATGCCAAAATCTGTGTGATAGGTCATTTGAAGGATGTATTTGGCGAGTTCTCGGTTTTTAACACCGATAAATGAGGCGGTTCATGGCAAAAGTAGAATGGTGTAATGCTGTCCAGCTGATGATGGGAAACCTTGTGCGCATAGACACACATGGGGGTGGATACGGTAGTGGGTTTATTATTCCCCCGCCAACGAATACGCCAGGTAACTGTTGTGTTCTTACAGCATATCATGTTCTTACTCTTGCGTATGAGACTGGTGCCACAATAACCATAAGATCAGCAAAGACTGATGTACGTGTTGATTTACCTTCTTTACTTAGGTATGTGTTTGTTGTCAAAGATCGAGATCAGGCGATTATTTGTTTTAATGCTCCTAAAGATTTTGCTTTACTGCATACAATCCATTTCTTATCTCATGACTATCATTACAACCCTGGCGCTGAATTGGGATGGCTTGGATTCCCTTGTCTTAAGAAAGCAAGAGAAGTCCCGTGTTTTTTCTCAGGACGGATTAGCGCTTATCTGCCCGATGATGAGGCGTATCTCATCGATGGCGTTTCCATTCATGGTTTAAGTGGAGGCCCCGCATTTTATTGTGATGATGATGGAAAAGTTGTGCTGGCTGGCATTGTAACCAATTACTATCCAAATGAAGTTAACAACCAGTCTTGGCCGGGGTTAGCGATGTTTAGGACAATCAACCCTCTTATGGAATTGTATGAGGCTCAGGATAAAAATGCCATACCACAAATTCCTGATGTACCGGTCAGTAAGAAAAATCCATCAAACTTACATTATAAATGACACAGTATTTTTTTGATGGATGATCCAGTTGTGAAGTCATTTTACAAGTTTGGCTACCATCTATGCTCGTTTTGATAAGTAGTTCACACATCTGTTGGCGTTTTTTGATCTTCTTTCGATGAAGTTGTCATGGTGGATTGAATAAAAGTCTATTCCTCCGCTTCCCTCTTGTCTCCTAATGCCCCCCAATCATCCTGCCCCCCAAAACACCGCATTACCCGGATCATCGTCTGCCCGCGACCCGCTCTTTGATGTCGTGAAGGCATTGATGATGCTCTGGGTCGTCTGGGGTCATCTGGGTCTGTGGGGAATCGTTGCCCAGGAACCTGGTTCCCTAGTACGAATGGCCAACGCCAAGATCGGCGTGAACATGCCCATCTTCTTTGTACTTGGCGGTTATCTGGCACTTTCGACCTTTGAGAAGGGCTCGTGGTCGAAAATCGTGGCCCGTATTGTCGGCTTCCTGTGGCCAATGGCCGCTTTTGGTGTCGTGTTCGCCCTAGCGCTTGTCCTGACGGGGAACGGGGGGGGAATTCAATGGTTCCTCCAATTCCCAATTCAACGTGTTCACCATGGGCACTGGTTCCTGTGGACTTTTGCGACCGTCTATCTCCTGTCCGCGCTCATTTATCGGATTGGGAGGACGGACCGCGTCCGCTGGGTTGGCTTCGCCCTCCTTTACGCAGTCCTGCTTTTCCTGCCTTCGCGATTCCAACATCTTCTGCATTGGGTCGGCGACAAGCAGACAATCCACATGCTCCCCTATTTCGTCTTTGGTCTGATGCTTCTCCGCAAGCGGGAATGGTGGCATTCCAATCTTCTCTCCCTCCTTTCCGGCGCGTTCTTCCTGTTCGTTGTGTTTTTGGAGGGAAATTCGACTACAAACGGCATGAACTTCTGGAGGGTCTCCACGCATTGGCGAGCCGTTTTTCTGAATGGGCACAATCTTCTCTGTTTTTTTGCCAGAACAGCGGTTGGAATCACCGGATCTGTCTTCGTTCTGTGGGCGGTAGATAGGCTTCTACGGTTGGCACCGTGCCTCTCGGCATTGGCCGTATTCGGGACAACATCCCTAGGCGTCTATGTCTTGCACGAATGGCCGATGATGCAAGTCGGCAGGGCAGGTTTCCCCCCTCTCCCGTTCCCTGAATGGACTCGATGGTCCATTGCGCTGGTGTGGTTTCTCGCATGCCACTTCATTGTTTTGGGAATTCGACGTTTCTCATTTTTTCGTTTCATGTTCTTCGGCGACGAAAAGCATCTGGCAACGGTTGTCAACAAATTGTTGTCGCTTTTTCAGAGGCAGTTTCCAAAGAACATTGCTTCATGTAACGGTATTCAGAACTTTTAGTGCTTCATCAAACGAATCTTTCATTGCCCCGGAGAGAATCTATGGAAAAAATACGCCGCTTCATCTGCGTCATAACTCAAACGAATCCCTGTAATTTGAAATGCGGATACTGTTTTTTGCAGCATCAGATTCCAACAAAAGACAACGTGTTGGATTTCAAAGTCGATGCAAAGACCTTCCGGCGTGCATTTTCCCGCGAGCGACTTGGCGGAACCTGTATGTTTAACTTTACGGCAAATGGCGAAACACTAATTCCCCCAAAGCTTTTAGATTTCGTTCGCGAAGTTTTGGAAGAGGGACATTTCTGCGAGATCGTCACGAACGCTACTGTGACTAAAGCATTTGAAAAGCTAGCCACCTTCCCAGAGTCCCTTCTTTCGCATTTAATGCTCAAGTGTTCGTTCCACTATCTTGAATTGAAAAAGCGTGGCCTCCTTGAATCATTCTTCGCCAATGTACATCGCGTAAGAAATGCGGGAGCGTCTATTACAGTTGAACTCATGCCTCACGATGAGATTATCCCGTTGATTGGGGAAATACAGGATCGATGTATTCGAGAAGTCGGAGCGTTTCCACATGTCACGGTTGCCCGAGACGCTTCGCAACCGAAAACGCTTCCAAGGCTCTCTTGTCTTTCAACTGATGAATACAGGCGCGTTTGGGGAGTTTTCGACTCAAAACTGTTTGAATACAAGTTGTCGGTTTTTGAAAAACCTCAGCGTGATTTTTGCTACGCAGGTGATTGGATGATGGTGATGCGTCTTCGGACAGGACTTCTCTCGCAATGCTATCGTGGGTATCGGATCCTCGACCCTTTTCGCGACATAGATTCTCCGCTTGACTTCAAGCCCATAGGCAATCTCTGCCCCGAACCGCACTGTTTCAACGCACACGCATGGCTCACATTTGGCTGTTGTCCAACCGCAGACGCTCCGTATTACGATGAAGTGCGCAATCGCGTCTGTGTCGATGGGACGGAATGGCTGACACCTGAATGCAAAGCGTTCTTTCACCAGAAATTCCGGGAGAACAATGATGAGTATGGGTTTCTTAAAAAAACGGTGGTCAATGCAGAAATGTCCTTGCGAAAGTTTTCGAACCAGCATCGCACTATCCAACGAATTGTCCGTACGATTCGACATCCTCTTACCAACATTCGAGCTAAATGATATCCATGGACACCATCACCAAGATTTGTGAGCTGCGTGGCATCATTGACGCAGTTCTTCGTCCCCTCATCGGTCGCGACTATCGACTTCTTGAAGTCCCTGACTACGCGAACCCGGGAGATATGTTGATTTTCCAAGGGGAGATGGAATTTCTGAAAACACTAAAGGTGCGATGCCTAGAAATGTCCACAATGTCATCATTTGCATCCCGTAGCCCAACCATCATGTCCGACGAACTGTTGATTTTCAGCGGTGGAGGATACTTTGGTGATTTGTATCCGCGAGGCCCACAATTCCAGAGAACTGTTCTGCAACGGTATCCAGATAATCCCGCATTGATTCTCCCGCAATCGACTTGGTTCACGGATGAGCACAAGTTAGCAGACGCCGTCCGTTTTTATGGTGCGCGGACGAATCTGTCAATCTGTCTACGAGACAGGCAATCGTACGACTTTGTTCGTAAACACTTTCCAAATCCCACTTTTCTTGTGCCTGACATGGCGTTTTTTGCCGATTTATCCGAATTTCGCGAGGCCCAAGTTGAATCATGCACGGAAAGAACACTTCTGTTGGCCCGTCGGGATGGCGAACTGCGAGAAAGCCCGACCTTAACCAGATTTCGTGAAGATCCGAGAGTGGATGTTTTCGACTGGCCGTCCCTCGTGACCCCGTCATCTGCACAAATGTTTATGCAATTGTTGCGACGGCACCCAGGGCGCTTTGGCAAACTGATTGATTGGTACGCCCGACATGGATTCCGGAAAAGTCTTCTTCGCCGTGCTTTGGGCTTGCTAGCGCCTTACGAAACCGTTGCGTCCACGCGATTGCACGGCGCTATTTTGTCTCTTCTGCTGGGAAAGAAAGTTATCATGCTTGACAACTCGTACGGTAAGAACAGGAGCCTATACGAGACATGGCTTTGGGATTGCGACACCATCCGAATGGAGTAAAGTGAAAACAAAAAATGGAAAAGACATTTTTCATCATCCCGGTATACAAAGTTGAGAACACTCTTGACCGGTGCGTGGAATCGGTTCTTCGGCAATCAGAAGGCGATTATGAAGTCGTTTTGGTCGATGATGGCTCGCCCGACGGGGCCGGAAGACGTTGCGATGAATGGGCTGTCCTTGATCCGCGCATCCATGCACTCCATCGAAAGAACGGAGGTCTTGGAGCTGCCCGCAATACAGGAATAGAGTATGTTCTTTCGCGCACCGGAACCGGATGGCTCACATTTCTGGATAGTGATGA
>JAFSTJ010000313.1 GCA_017450525.1 Victivallales bacterium
CCATGGAGGAATGAAATTGGTCTTCATGACGCCTTCTATGGATGAGGCCATGAAGAACATTGACAATCCGGATGCATTGTTCGTCTCGTGGATAGGCGGTCCTAACACCATTGATAAAGTGGACATCGAACCGCTTCGAAGCTTTACGGTCGTGTATGTGTTTAACTTGAACACGTTTCCAACTTGCCAGGAGGCCATTGGTTGCTTCAAAATGGTAAAGAAAAAGTTTGAAGAGAAGGAAATGTCCTTAAAGATGGTGATTGTCGAGGAGAACGCAGACCGACTGCAAGATCTTCCGTCTCCTTCAGAGCGAATGCTTGAAGCCCAAAAGGTAACTTTCCCGTGTCGCTATGACGCTCCACGCAATTACGGAAGCATTTTTGAGGAGAATGATGAACAGCAATCTTACAGAACGTATCAATTATAAGGAGGTAAATGATGTTTAAAATAATAACCGTAAATGATTTTTCCAAATGGTGCAGAGACAGAGGACTGCGTTTCGATGACGACACGCCTGAACTAGGCGGGATGATTGTCGAAGGCGACCCGTCGGCTGGCATGGCAAAGTGGGTTGTCCGCAATTTCATACAGGAACGGGACATCGCGCTGCTCTATGCACCACAGAAGGTAGGCAAGACCCATTTCGCCTACGCCCTAGGGCAGTCCATGGCACTCGGCACCGGCCTCACCTGTCACTTCAAAGTGGAAGAGCCGCGTTCCACAATCATTTTCAATGGCGAGATGCGCAAAGACCAGCTTGTGAGGCGCAAACGCTCGGCGGAACGCCAGGTCGGAGTCCCCAAGCCAGACGGGGCCTACTGTGAACACATCGCATTCGGCTATCAGGAGAACGAAGTGGTCGAGGACCTCTCCGCGCCAGAGGGACAGCAGCGTTTTCTGGACGTGATTGACGAATGCAACGCAAGGCATCCCGATAGTCCGCATGCCCGTGTCTTCATCCTTGACTCGCTCAAGACACTGACCAACAAGGGTGACATCATACCCGCAAAATGGAATTCGCTGTTCCGTTTCCTGAACAGGCTTCGCACAGAGCATCCATGGACATTCATCATCATACACCACACGAACAAGCTGGGTGAAGACTCAGGCACGCAGGACAAGGCCATAAAGGTTGATGTCAGGGCGCGTCTGAGCCGAGACTCCAAGGCTGTCCTGGCTGCCGCATCCGATTATTTCCCGTCGTTGGACAAGGATTCCTGCGCCAAGTTGTACAGGCAGTTGGCAAGAAGGTTCAGCGGTGAACGCAAAGATGCCATCTGGTTCTTATTCATGCTGGAGGACCTGCGCGACCTGCCGCGCTCTGCTGGCCGTCCCTTCCTTATGGAGATGCTTCCTGAGGACAATCCTCCACGATGGGAATCCACTGAACTGGATGACAGTGGACTTCTCGGGGACACAGGGGGACGTGCTCTGGACTATGACGGAAAAGGAATAGATGAATGCGTGGACGATGTTGCCCAAGAGTTGAATCCAAGCAGTCAAGCGACAACCGATTCATCTGTTTTGACTCCTGAAGCTAATCTTACCTATGAGCAACTGAAGAAAGCAAGTCGCGAGGAGGTAGTCGCCGCACTAAGGCATACTGTCGAGAAGAACGGCTGCTCTTCACGCAAATCTCTTGGTAAGCTGCTTGGAACCGACAAAGAAGGCATCGACTACCTGATGAGGAAGCACAGCCTGAAGAATGAGGACATCGGTCTAAAGAGCGGAAAAACGGCGTAATTCTGCTGTTTTTTTCCTTCCGACCAAGTTGGAACGGTCGCCCATAGTCGTTTCCGCTGTGTTTTACGCTGGCTTTATTGCGTTTTCGAAAACGTCTGAAATGTCTTTTACGGCGACCATGCCAAAGAAGATGTCCAGTGTTAATGAAGAGCAACTTCCTGGGCATCTCTATTGCTAGGCTCGCACTGTTTCGCATTGTCAATTCTTCTTGGTGTGACCATCACCCTGTGAGCGGAACAGGACTCTTCCCTCGGACGGCTTGGAATACGCCTTGGCGATGTACGACGCCCTCTGGAAAGCCGAGTCGTAGCTCTTTGCATCGCCCCTGCTGACGACATAGCAATTGGGCTGGCGGTTCCCAAAACGATCCCTTGTGCAGTCGTTCATGTATCCATGGTTCGCGCCGTCGGTGAATCCAAGCTGACGCTCGAACTCCTTCGCATACTCCTCCTGGATTCTATATGGAGACGCGACCTTGGAGTTGTCGACTACCGTCACGAGATGGTAATGCTGGTGGCCGTTGCGTTCTTCGCGGACTGCTATGTAATGCGGCTTCCAATCCTGCCGTTTGAACTTTCGCTGGCAATAGTCCATGGCGTTGCTGAAGGCCTGATTGCCTCGCTCGCCGTAATCGACGGGTGTATTCAGTTCCGTAATAACGACAAGTCCCCTTGAATACTCCTCAAGGGCGTTCTTGAGGCATGAATCTATCGCCTTCAAATGGTTTGCATTGAATCCCTCGCCATGCGCGTCTGGAGATAAAGGATGCCCATTGTAATAATCGTCTTTGATGATTTGCTTTTTCATAATTTCTTTAATCCTTTTCATTAGATTTTGGCTTGTTATTTTGCATATAATGATGTACCTAACTCCACCATTTTGACGGCAATCTCAGGCCTTCATTCGTGGATGGCGTTTCCCATTCCCGACCACAAACTAACGTAACAGCAATTCTGGTATATGACAATGTAATAATGAATCAATAGTATCAGTAGTTAGTATCAGCATAATCAGTAGTATCTATAGTACCAGTAGTATCTATAGTACCAGTAGTATCTACAGTACCACATACATCAAAAACTCAACCACATATCCAACGAATTATAAATGCACTTACCTACCATTACCATCACTAAGAACAACACCCACCATTCACAGAGCCAAATTATATCACTATTTTTCATAAGCATTCAACCACTCATTTACAACTACCACTCAAGTAAAAATACCACAAAAAACATATCATTACCACAGTTCATTTACTTTTGCTTCTGAACAACGTACGTTCACCATTATGTCTTTTCATCGCCGCCATCTCGCTAGCCACATAGAAAGCCTCGTCTTTTGCATCCTTAGTGCCGTCCAAAGGCACCGTGTCCTTCACCATCAAGCCATGCCTCTCGAACATCGCTTCCTCATTTCTCTCCATATATGCTTTCCAGTCGCCTATCTTGCCATGGACTATGCACGTCCCCTTCTCCTCGAATTCACTCTTTTCATAACTGGTCTTCTCTGGCAAAAACATGCTGACCTTGAACACTGGAGACGCCGACATCGAGTCTCTGACCGCTATATATCTGGGTGTGGTATCGCTGCCATCACGCCTCTTCTGGTGCTTGCATATCTCCGCCTGGATTCTCTTGAACCTGTCGTTTGCGTTGTTCTGCTCAGCGTACTGTCTAGGAAGCACTATCTCGTAGAGCAGCATCGTCCCCGCACCGTCCGACACAGCCCTATCTATGCTGTCCTCTATTGCGTCAAGCACTCGACAGTCCGCCTCCATGCCTTCCTCCATCTTTATCTCCTTACCATTGAATGTATTATCCTGCGTAAACCTCTTGCTCATGATTTTACTCCATTTTTTTATTACGGTTGAATTATATAACATTATATGAGTCAATTACTCTCAATAAAATGTCCAAGTAACCAGAGTTTAGATTTTACAGAATCACTGGTATCATCAGGACAAATTAATGATCACTAGTCAAATAAAAGGAGTAGAAATTATGACTACTGAAAAATCACAGAAAATTACAATTGAAATCCAGGC
>JAFSTJ010000314.1 GCA_017450525.1 Victivallales bacterium
TCTGCGTCTCTGCGTTGAAAGTTACAGCAACTGGTCAAGTGCCTCTGCAAAATATGGTAGAGGCGAATCGTGGTCGCCGCCAGGCACTTCCTTGTAATGGAAATTCGCCTTGCCGCCAAGCAGCTCGTTTAGTGCCCGTGCCTCGGTCACGGGGATGATCTGGTCCTCGCCGCCATGATAGTAGAAGACAGGCATGGTCAGGGCCTGGGCATTGCCGCATACGCTGTTCGCCTCATACTCGGCATCTGAACGATATGCCTCCTTTATAGCATCATGGATGCTTTCCCGCGTCACTTGCAGTGTTTGCGTGGCGCACCATTCCACGTAACTCTTCATGTCAGTGGCAGCTCCAAATGCGGCTATGCCGTCCACAAATTCAGGATGCCGCACAGCGAATATCAGTGCGCCAGTCCCTCCCATGGAGCCAGAGGCAATTATGACCTTGCTCCATCCCATGTTCATTCTGCCATTCCTCAGCAGTTCCACCAAATCTTCCACTGCATTCTCATTCATCCAGGCATTGCCACGCAGATTCGGAGACAGCACGGAGACATCCGCCTCCACCAACTTACGCCGCCAGGCATCCATGTCCTTCTTGCGCTCGACTATCTGATTTCCCCTGGAACCATGCCCATGCAGAATTACAACGCATGGCCTGCCCTGCCCTGCATGGCTGTACATTGCCCAGTCCCGCAACCCGTCCACCTTGCTCTTGTATTCTATGCGGAAGAAGTCCTCATAGCCCAGTTCTTCTATGACGTCCGAGCGTATGGACACGTTTTCCTGCACAAGACCCTTCACATTGTCAAGCACAAGTGGCTTGTCCATATATCCCCTGCCCCAGACATTTGGCTTTGCAACTGGCGTCTGACCAATGCCTTCTGATGGACGGCGCCTTATGCGCATGTTCACATTGGAGAGCGTAATGTCAGAGACATTGATGCCGCCAATGAACGAGGCACCCCATCCATCAATGTCCAAGTTGCAGAGTCTGATGTTCCTGATGTGGCCTGTGTACTTCGACTCGTCTTCAGGCAAATCAGTTCCGCTCCATAGCTTTATGGGCTGATACACGTTCTTGAGCACGGAATTGCCGATTACGATATTCTGTATGCGGCAGCCACTGTAGATGCCCCTGTACTTGCCGAACATGGGAGGGACAATGGAAATCATGTCGTAGCCAATGTGGCAATCGTGGATGATGTTTCCGTTGAACACCACGTCCTGGATATACCCGTCCCCCTCATAGCCGACACGCACCGCGCAACAGGGTGTGCTAAGCGTATTGTCGCAGATGTGTATTCGCTGGCAGTGTGCCAGACGCCCCAACTGTGTGGTGTCGCATTTCAATGCAATGCAGTCATCGCCAGCATTTATGTCGCAGCCTGTAATCCACACATCGCTGCAGCAGTCAATGTCCAGCGCATCCGTGTTAGGTCCTCTGCGGTTGTTGCGTATTGTGACATTCTGTATCCTAACATTGCTGCAACCCATGGTCCACACGGTATATGCGGCTGCGTCAATTATTTCAAAATCCTTGAACACCAGGTTTTCGCAATCCTGGAAAAACAACTCCGCTGGTCTTTCGCGACAAGCAAGGTAATGGGACACCTCGCAGGCGCAGTCCCAGGGGAAAGGCGCATTGTCATAGTTTTCCCAGAAACAGCCGCCATTGCACACGATTTTCCCCTGCCCCTCTATCGTGACATTCTCCAATCCAATTCCGCCCAGCAAATAGAAGCCCAGACCAAGATTCTCCCAATTAGGACGCTTCTGATATTCCTCAATGCGGCGTGGCGCAATCAATATGGCACCTGGCTCGAAGCATATCGTCAAATTGCTTTTCAGCTTTACCGAGCCACATTCCCACTCACCAGCAGGAATCAAAATCTTCTCATTCTGCGCCGCCGCATCAACTGCGGCCTGTAAACTCGAAAAATCTGCTAGACTTATCATAAACTCACCTAATCAATGATTTGAGCCAATTTCTATTTTTTTATCCACAGATTTGCACAGATTTACACAGATTAGTCTCATTTCAATAAAATGTCCTGACTGGACATAGATTCATCATTTTTCTTGCACTTGAAAGCGACTGCTTTCAAGTGCAAGAAAAAAGGAGAATCTGTGCTCTTTTAGCACTTTATTGAAATGAATGTGTCAAAAGCACAATCTGTGATAATCTGCGATAATCTGTGGATAAAATAATATTGAAATTACCTTTTGATTTACACGTTATATCTTCCTTGCAGTGGAGACAATGGCCACGCCCATGACAAGCACCGCAACTCCCAATGCAATGAAAAGCCAAATGCGGGGCATGCCTGGATTGCGCTTAATCTCCTGGGGGATCTCGCCTTTGAAGCCCTCCAAATGCACAATTCTGTCGCTTTCAGGGTTGCTATTTCCAGAGGCCAGCAACACGGACGTGTCATAAACAGGCGCCTTAGCGCCTGCGGTGGAAGTCAATTTCAAAGGCAGCATGCCTGCACTTGCCAGAATACGCAGGCGGTAAGCTGGTATGCGGGCCTCCATCGCAGTGAATTCCAGAGGCGGATTGTCCTTGTTGGCACATTCAATGCGCAGTTTGCCGCTCTTGACCTCACTGAAGACCAGCAATGTCTCATCCAGCAATTTGCCCAGGTTGATATGAGTAATGCGCCCTGAATTAAGCAAGGCCTCCTTGCCGTCCTCGTCAATATGGAAAATCTTTATTTCCCTGCTGAAATTCTCCTGTTTGCAGCGAAAATGCAACCCAGACACAGGATATGCAGGCAATGCAAGGTTGTAACTGTTGTTTCCATTCAAATTATGCCTGGGATCATCCTCAAATTTGCACTCCACTTTTTCCCAGGCGGGAACATTGCCCTTCTTCACACTCTCTTCGCTCACAAGTTCCAGTGAATCTATCTTGAAAGGGACCTTTGCCACGTCCCTGTCATCACTCATAATGCCGCCGCCATAGTTGTTCCACTCCCGCCTGATATGCCGCAGCAATGAAACTCTTTCCAGGCTGGCGTGCTTCAAGAACACCTTGAAATGGCGATATTTGCCAGGCTTGATTTCAACCTCCACATTGCGGACTGCGATGTTGGAAGTGCTGTCGAAAATAAAGCCGTCCCGCAGCAAATCCAAGGCAGTGTTGTTCTCGCCAAAGCCAACAACCGAGACAAGCTGCTCAAAGTCCTTAACCCTCGTGTTGAATACAAGGAGCATCTTTTCAGGCAGGGGCTTGTCCGTGTCAATCTCGCAGTCAATCACGAGGCTGCCGTCCTCCTCGTGCTTGACTTCCTTCATTTTCAGAGGATACTTCACACGCGACTTCACATACTCAACGGTATAATGCTGTTGAAGCGCGTATGGCACCACGTTTCCGTCCTTGTCATACAAGCGTATCCAGTCTGTATGCCCGCCCAAGTTCGCCAGGTCCCTGCCCGTCAGTTCAATGGACAGCACGCTCTGCGCACTGCCCAAATTCGGCACATTTATCTCATACTCGCCAGCCAGTACTGCAAAGGCAAGCGCCGCCAATAAAATCGCCATCATTCTCATTGCTGCTTCTCCTTGGAATGCCAGAATTTAAAATACACAAATGCCGCGCCCAGCAGCAATATGCCAAATGCCAGAAACGCCATCACGCGATAGACCGCATCCAGATTGCCTATATCGTAGAAAAACACCTTGACCACCACGACTGCAAACAAGGCCAGGCCAATGTAGCGCAACGCCTTCAATGAACGGCGCAATCCATTGATGACTAGCACAAATGCAAATACCGCCCATAGCAGGGACACGCCGCCTCCAGCCATGCCAGGCAACTTGTTCTCCACTATGGCGTGAACCTCCCTGGTGCCATGGATGAACAGCAGCACTGGCCAAATTATACTGCTCCACAACGCAACCTGCGTCGGAAAATGCTTGCTACGCAGTTTTCTGGAGGCATACCATATTCCCAAGGTGAGAAGCAATGTGTTGAATATGGAACCGTAGATGCAGGACCAATGCCACAATTTCTCATCGAAGAAATCCACAATGCAGCAGAAAAGGAAGAACGGTGCTACAATTGAGAATATCCACTTCCACCAGCCAGGCACATTGTTGTTAAGCAGCAGAAGCGCCAGTATAATCGCCCCCATCCAGGCAAGATTGACGCCCGCCAGCACAAAACTGGGCAGCGAGTAATCCAGAATTACCGCCAGTTCCAGCCTCAAAAACACAAAGCACAGCAGAAATGCCAGCGTGAAGAACACCCCGCTTGACAGGCTTATGCAACTGCATGCGGGCTCTTTTTCCTCACACGCCTCTGTTTCCACAGTTGCCTGTGCCACCTGCTGTTTCAGTGTCATCTTCGCGCCCAAAGCCAGGCATATCACAGGTATGAGGAACTGGCAACTTCTGGCTACACAGTTGCCCCAGAAGCCCTGCCCTTCACCAAGCGGCAGACGCTGTCCATAGAATGAGAACTCGTATGCCATGAGGCGTATCATTGTGCAGAGGTAAAGCAGCCATGAGCAACCGCGTATGAATGGACTTTCCATCTTGACACTGAGCCACAGAAGCACCAGCGCCTCCAGAGCCCATGCGGCTCCCAGCCAATGGCCCGACAGCACCGCAGGGAATGTCAATGACAGGAACAATGCCGCCAATGCGCAGAATATCAACAGCAGATTCCTGTACTCGGTTCGTTTCAATTTGTTGAAGAACAACGTATGTAAAAGATAGAGCATGGACAGCCCCAGCGTCAATGGCGCCGCCATCAGCCGTTCATCTGGCCAGGTGCGCCGTATTGCAAGCATAGATTCCGCAAAGAACACCCCCGAATTCAAGAGCAGGCCAATAATCTCCACTTCAGAGGCTGCTATATGCTTCCTTACGTTGTAGATGAATACGCTGACCGAGAAAAGCAGCATGAAAAGCACCAGCCCCGTCTGGTATGCGGCAAAGTCTCCCGTTTCAAACTGCTTATTAAATACTAATAAAAATATGCCATAAGTGAATATGATGCCCAATAGGTTGAGTTGCTGCCAGTTGCGGCGGTTGGAAAGCCAAAGCACACCGCATCCCAGCAAAAGCAAATAGCCCGCCAGACCTGGTATGTTCTTTTGCCCAGTGCTGAGCATTAGCGGCGTGGCATATCCGCCGATGAGCGATACCATTGCTATGGGCAGCGATGTCAACTTGTCCGCAATGAAGCCCGCAGTCAATGTCACCAGCACCATCACGGCTAAACCCACATATACTGGCGTGAGCTTGTACATGGAGGTCATTGCAAAACTGCTGAAATACAGCATGCCAAGTCCAAGACCAGCCAGCGCCTGGCCCAGGCTCCAGTAGTTCTCCCGCAGTTTCCTGTGCAGTCCCCCGCAAAGCAAAGCGGCGCCGCAGAGATAACTTATTGCCACACGCCCTTCAGGGCCAAGCAAGCCACGCTCTATGGACAATTTCAGCAGAAACGCCGAAGAAAACAACAGCACCAGAATACCGCTACGCAGAAGCCAGGTGGTCGCAATCATCTTTTCCTTGGAGCCATCCTCGCCTGCGCCCTCCGTCCTACCATAGATGAACCAGTTTCTCAATGCAACCAAGCGGCGTTCGAATGGACTAGGCTCCCGTGGCATGGTCTCCTGCTCGGCACTCGCAGCAGCCTCCGCTTCCTGCTCCTCAACAGGAAGTGGCTTCAGTACAATCTTCTCCTCCACGACAGGCTTTTCAGCAACAGGAATCTTCTCCTCCACAACAGGCTTTTCAGCAACAGGAATCTTCTCATCCGCATCAGGCTTTTCAGCAACAGGAATCTTCTCATCCGCATCAGGCTTTTCAGCAACAGGAAGCGTCTCTGGGGCTTCTGGAACATTATCTGCCAATTTCTCATCTTCTGGCATTTCCTTGACATCCCCAGAGGAAGGCTCGATTTTTTCCTTAACTGTTGCTTCCGCCTGTTCCACTACGACTGTCACGCCAGGCGCCTTTTCTGCCAGGACACGCAACAGCTCATCTAACGTAGCATTCAGTTTCATGAGGCGCACAATCAACATGACAATGCCTACCGCAATGATGATTATGCATGCCGTAACAGCAAAAACAATTAATACTCCCAAAACCTCCATGCCTGTTCTCCTGATAAA
>JAFSTJ010000315.1 GCA_017450525.1 Victivallales bacterium
GTGTTGTGGCGCGTTGGTGATCCTGGCATTTTCCTGAAGCGCCTGAAATCCACAGAGGAAGTGGAGGAAAAACTTGACGCTGCAGTTAGGGACAGCCGCAACAGCATAATTCCTATGCATAACTTCTCCGAATTGGTGAATACCGAGACCAGCCAGAGCAAGATGGCAGAAATTGAAAAAGCCATGCTGGACGATATCAGCAAGAAGACAATGGAGGACTTCGGCATCGAGGTCACCAAGGTGGGTTTCCGCCAGTTGGAATTCCCGGAAATGGTGTCCACCAAGGTGTTTGACCGTATGCGCGCCGAGCGTGAGAACCATTCCGAGCGCCTGATGGCGGAGGGCAAGAGCGAGGCTCAGAGAATACGTTCAGAAGCGGACCGCAAGGCAAGCGAGACTCTGGCGCAGGCGGAGGCCGAGGCGAAGCGCATCCGTGGCGAAGGCGACCGCATAGCCGCAACACACTATGCCGTTTTCCAGAAGAACCCAGAACTGGCATTGTTCCTTCGCAACCTGGAGGCATTGAAAGGCAGCATCAGCGAGAAAGACACGCTCATACTTGATACTGACACCCCGCCATTCAACCTGCTGAAGCCTGGAGCGGCAGACATTTCAGCCAAACCCAAGGCCAGCGGCAATTAAGCCAAGGGAGGTCAGCAATGCAAGACAACATTGAAAATACACAAGGCGGGGTACCCCAGAGCGCGGGTATGCAGTCCCTTGTCAGGATGCTGCGCATTCTGTTCCAAGGCCTGCGCGTTCTGATTATCCTGATATTCGTTTATCTGATATTTTCGGGAATGTTCCGCGTGGATGACCAGAACGAGGCGATGCTGTTCCGTTTTGGAAAACTCCAAAGACGCGTGATTGATCCAGAAAAGGGTGAGACGCCAGTTCTCACTTCAGGCCGCTGGTATTGGGCATGGCCTTCCCCCATTGACTGGGTGAAGGAAATCCCTGCTCAAAAATCCGTCACAGTCTCAACTGACATGGTATTCGAACCATGGGTAAATCCAAATATGGCTGGGCAAGCCCCAGAAAACAATTTCCTGCGCCCTGGCATGGACGGGTATATGCTTACTGGTGACACCAATATCCTCCACTCACGCTGGGACGTGAACTACAGGGTGGTCAACTCCGAGAAATACTATCTGGAATTCTTTGATGACAGCGACAGCGACAGGGTTAAGAAGGACAAGAATGCTTCCCGTGGTACGGAGGCGATTATCCGCAATTTGCTCTCAAATGCGGTCATCATGGAAGTTGGTACCTGGAAGGTGGAGGATCTCCTCCGCACAACACGTACACTCAAGGACGGCAAGATAGAGAATATCAAGGATAAAGTACAGGAACGTCTTACCAAACTGCTGGACGAGGTCGGCCTGGGCGTACAGGTGCAAAGCGTGAATCTGGTGGACATCAAGCCCCCAATGGCAGTGCAGAGCGCGTTCCACAAGGTGAACGAGGCTGCCGAAACAGGGCGTGCGGAAATGCTCAAGGCACGCAGTTATGCCGAAAGCGTGGAACTTGCGGCACAGGGGCAGGCCTATCGCATTGCAGACGAGGCAAGGAGCTATAAGACCCGCCTGGTGGAATCCGTCAAGGCGGACAGCGCATATTTCACTACAGTTCTGGAAGGCTGGCAGAAGAATCCAGATACAATGCTTACCACACTTTACATGGATGCGCTGAAAGATATGCTCAAGCGCACGCCAAACAAGTTCGTGGTGCACAAGACCGATGAGAACGCAACTCAGGAAATGCGCCTTCACATTGGCTTGAATCCAGAGGAGAAGAAAGCCCCGGCCCCAGCACCAGTGGCCCAGTAATTAACCAGAAACAACGGGACTGCATACAATGTCTGCACCACTTGAAATACAAGACGGCGTACAAGGCGCCGAAACAGAGAAGAAGGGACAGTCGCCCAATGCGATGAAGCCCGAAATCATACGTCTGGCAGTTGCATTGCTGGGCGGCATACTTGTCTTGAACTCATATCTTGCCAGGGTGCTCTTTGGCAAGACGATTGACCCCGTGGCCAGCGAGTTCAGTGCCTTCATAGGTGCGCTAATCTTGAGCCTGCCCATATTCTGGGAGGCGATTTGCGACCTGATCAAAGGCAAAATCCACATGAACGAACTGGTGGGCCTGGCATTGCTGGCCGCATTCGCAAGCGGCGAATACAGGACGGCGGGAGCAGTTGCATTCTTCATGCTCATCACAATCACCATTGAAAAACGCACGGCTATCGGCGCCGAGGCTGCTATCGAGGCAGTTGTGAGATTGACACCTAGAATGGCCAGGCGTCTGGATGCCAGCGGCAAGGAGCAAGAGGTGGATGCATTCAATGATTTGAAGACTGGAGACCTCTGCCGCGTAAGACCTGGTGAAAACTTCCCTGCGGACGGTGTCATCATCAAGGGCACCACCACAGTCAACCAGTCGTCTATTACAGGTGAATCACTGCCTGCCGACAAGGGCGAGGGCGTTGAGGTCTATGCTGGTACACAGAACCTGACTGGCCTAGTTGATTTCAAGGTCACACGTATTGGAAAAGACACCACGTTGGGTAAGGTGCGCAATCTCATCGCTGATGCGGAGCGCTCCAAGACGCCAATTATGCGCATGATTGATAATTACGTTGGCTACTACACGCCAACCATCCTCATGATAGCGGGCCTTGCTTGGTTCATCACCGAGAAGATAGATCGCGTCATCGCGGTGCTGGTGATGTCCGTTCCTGCGGCTTTGGTCATAGCCACACCGAGCGCTGTCATAGCGGCTATTGCCGCGGCTTCCCGTCTGGGCATCCTTATCAAGGACGTGTCACACATTGAACTGGCCGCCAAGATACGCGCAATTGTGTTCGATAAGACTGGTACGCTTACTGAAGGAAAACTGGAGGTGGCAAGTTTGGTGCCTGCCGAAGGCGTGGAGCTGGCGGAGCTGCTGCTTATCGCCACAAGCGCGGAACATCACAGTAACCACCCTGCCGCAGAGGCAATGAAAGCACTGGCAGCAAAGGCTGGCGTGGAATGCCGTGCTCCTGAAAAGTACGAGGAAGTGCCTGGCAAAGGTGTCATGGCAATGTTCGACGGGCAGGCGGTCATGGTGGGTCGTGCTTCCTGGATTGAAGGTGCTGGAGTGGATTTCAAGTGCTTGAGTCAGGCACCTGCCGAAGGTGAAAACGAAGGCCTTAGCGTGGTATGTGTCGCCAAAGGCGGCAAATTGCTGGGCTGGATTGGATTACGCGATGCAATTCGCCCCGTTTCGCAGGAGGCAATCTCCATGCTGAAGGAACTGGATGTGAACCAATGCTGCATGGTGACTGGTGACAATGAGAGAGTCGCGCAGGCGGTTGCCTCGCAGATTGGCATTACCGAGGTCAAATCGGGCTGCCTGCCTGAAGGCAAGGAGGAATATGTCCGCAACTTGAAAGCGAATGGGTATCTAGTTGCAGTTGTCGGCGATGGTGTGAATGACGCGCCTGCTCTTGCGGCTGGTGACATTGGTATCGCCATGGGTGCGTTCGGTAGCGACATTGCAGTGCAAAGCGCTTCTGTTGCCCTTATGAACAATGACTTGCGCCGCATACCTTTCCTCATCGGTCTGGCGCGCAGAACCCGTGTTCTGATGAACCAGAACCTGGCAATTGGTCTTGGCTTCATTGTGGTAGGCGTGTATTTTGCCACATTGGGGCATATCACTCCAGTTGGCGCGGCTCTGCTGCACAGCATCAGTTCGCTTTTCGTGATATTCAACAGTGCCCGCCTGGTGCGTTCTGGCGAGGCAATTCAGTCTTTTGATACTGACAAAGGCAACAAATAAGGAAAAACACCATGCCAGAAAATAACAGCAACATCGTTGTAGAGGCAAAGGGACTTACCAAAATCTTCAAGGACTTCTGGGGACGTCCCAAGGCACAGGCTGTGAATGGAATCGACTTTGAGGTTCGCCAGGGACAGGTATTCGGCTTCCTTGGACCGAATGGCTCGGGCAAATCCACCACAATCAAGATGATTCTCGGCCTGCTTTATCCCACCCGTGGCTCTGTGACTGTATTCGGCAAGGACCCGCAGAATGTGGATATCAAGTCACGAATCGGCTATCTTCCCGAGGAAACTTATCTTTACAAGTATCTGACCGCATACGAGACGCTGGACTTCTTTGGCGCGCTTTTCGGCCAGGAAGAGTCAATGCGCAAGGAGCGCTCCCGCCAGTTGCTGGAAATGGTGGGCCTTGCCCACGCATACAACAGGCCTGTTGGCGAATTCTCCAAAGGCATGGCTCGGCGTATTGGTCTGGCGCAGGCATTGGTGAACGACCCTGACTTGGTGATCTTGGATGAACCCACCAGCGGTCTTGACCCAATTGGATGCCGCGAAGTCAAGGATGTCATACGCATCCTGGCAAGCCGTGGAAAGACTGTTATCCTGTGTAGCCACCTGCTTGCGGATGTGCAGGATGTTTGCGATGACATGATGTTGCTCTACGGCGGCAAGATTCGTGTTAATGGCAAGATTTCTGACATATTGCAGGAAGAGGACAAGACACGCATCGTGTGTCCAAGCCTCAGCCAGCAGACCCTTGATGAACTCAAGGCATTCCTTGCTGCAAAGGGTGTGAAGATGGACGATATCGAGGCTGACCACCCAGTCAAGGATCTGGAGGACTATTTCCTGGATGTGGTGCGCAAGGCGCGTGAGCAGAGCGTTGCCAGCGCAGGTGCCCAGTCTGGCGGTGAGATACCGGATTATCTTGCCGATCCAGGCCAGCAGGTGCTGGATGCATTGCGCAGAAGGGAGCATCAGGAAGAACCCGAGCAGGCGCCTGCCGAGGAGAAGCCATCTGTGGATAAGGAATTGCTGGAGAAATTCTCCCATTCTGATGCGCCTCAGAAGGCACCAGAGCCTGTGGATGAGCAGGAGGCCAAGGCAAAGGCCGAGGCCAAGGCAAAGGCAAATGAGGCCTTGGCAAAGCAGTTTGGCGGCAAGAAATAAGTAACCAGAGTGCCGCCAGTGGCGTACTCATCGGTAAGGCAACTTGAGTGGGCGCCGCTTTCGGCACCCACATAATAAAACAAAAGCAAAAAGGAAAATTGGTAGAAATGAAAAAGGTTTTGATCCCAACAAAGTTGGACAAGGTTGCGGCTAATTATTTAACAGAGCATGGATACAGCGTTGTTCAGGATGCGGAAACTGATATTCACCAGCTGGTGAAGGACAATGCGGATGCGGAGGCTCTGATTGTTCGTTCCGAGAAGGTTGACGCCAGCATTATCGACGCACTTCCCAAACTGCGCACAGTTGTTCGCGCAGGCGCAGGCTTCAATACAATTGACATCAAATATGCCAGGGAGAAGAATGTTGACGTAATGAACACACCAGGCGCGAACTCAAATGGCGTGGCAGAGGAAGTCGTTGCGCTGGCATTGGCAGCATACCGTTTCGTGGTTCCTGGCGACATCAGCACTAGGGCAGGTGGCTGGGAAAAGAAGAAGTACATGGGACGCGAACTTACAGGCAAGACCCTGGGTATTGTCGGTCTCGGACATAGTGGCCAGCTGGTTGCGAAGCGCCTGTCTGGTTTTGAGATGAAGTTCCTGGCATACGACCCCATCGTCGCCCCAGAAGTGGCGGACAAGCTGGGCGTCAAGCTGTGCACAATCGAAGAGCTGTTTGCTTCTGCGGACATCATCACACTGCACATTCCTGAGAACAATGAGACCCGTGGCATGATCAATGCCAAGCTGCTTGCTCTTGTCAAGCAGGGTTGCATGATTATCAACTGCGCCCGCAGCGGCATCGTCAATGAGGCGGATCTGCGTGCAGCAAAGGCCGAGAAGAAACTCATCTTCTGCAACGATGTATATGCAGCGGACGAGGCTGGCGAGAAGTCCATTGCCGATGTGGCGGATGTCATGCTGCCGCACCTTGGAGCAAATACCTACGAGGCAAACTTCAATGCCGCAAAGCGCGCAGGCGAGCAAATCGTGGAATATTTCGAGCAAGGTGTAAAATCTTACATCGTCAACAAATAATTTGCGACCTTCCTGTTTGACAAAAACGGAATTTCCAGTAAATTAGCGAGCGTTTTTGAAAGAAAGATGCCCAATGGTGTAATGGTAGCACAACTGATTCTGGTTCAGTTTGTCTAGGTTCGAGTCCTGGTTGGGCAGCCATTTTATAACAAGGCGCTTCAGTTTTTGCTGAGGCGCCTTTTTGTTACTGTGGACTGTGGACAGTGGACTGTGGTCTGTGGGGTGCGCGGGTGGGAAAAACACCCGGTTATAAGGCACACACCACAGCCCACACTACACACCCCACACGCCA
>JAFSTJ010000316.1 GCA_017450525.1 Victivallales bacterium
ATTGTTAAGCGAGGCAGAACAAATGACAGTTTGTTTTGCGTGAACATGGCAATGCAATTTCTGAACAGCCTGCTCAAAATATAACCAGCAGCTTTGCTCATATGCGGCATATTCCAGCATAAACTAAAACTGGCATGAAACTTGCTTTAGGACAAATGTCTCTGGTTAGCGGGGGAATGTCCGCGGACCTTGGAAAAAATCGCAGGTGTTGCTTGCTACGATTTTCCCGGATTTTGCAAGTACCGTACAATGCAATTAAGCCATTTGGAGACGCATGGTAGATTGTTAAATTTGGCTTGAGCCAAAAACAAAGCCCAAAACATTATGGAGGCACAACAAATGAATGACAAACACGAATTATCTGTATGCAGCATCCCAGCGACTATTTTTATCATTCCACATTATCAGCGGGGTTATCGTTGGACGGATAAGGAAGTCATCGCTTTACTGGATGACTTGCTTGCCTTTGAGTATAATTCCGCATCACAAGAACCATACTGCCTGCAGCCATTGGTGTTTCAAAAAATCACTGACGGGGAAGTCAATGTAGTGGATGGACAGCAACGTCTGACCACGTTGGCAATCATTCTGCATGAGTTAGGGATAAAGCACACATGGGATATAAAATACACCACAGAAGGAAACATGTTGCTGAGCCAGTTGCTTGAGGCGCCTGGCAATTCCATAAATGATTACTTTAGAGGCCAGGCACGTGACGCCGTGCGGAATTGGCTGAAGCCAGACGGCTCACGCAAAGAGGCATTATGCAAGTTGCTGAATGGCAATGGTGGCAAAAGAGTTATTTTCCTCCTTTATGAAATCGCGGCATCGGAAGATGGCCACGCAGTTTTCCAGCGGCTGAATGCTGGAAAGACTCCGTTGACCTCTTCAGAACTTATCAGGGCGCTCTATATGGAGGCAGGAAATGGTTTGAGTGATGGCGAAAAAACTGATATTGCCAAGGAGTGGGATTTGATTGAAGCCGAAATGGGCAACGATGAGTTTTGGGCAATTTGGAAGAATGAAGATTTCAGAGATGTGCCCACAAGAATGGATTTTCTCTTTTCAATTGTTGCCGATGTCGATTCCAGCAAAGCAAGACATGATGGCTTGTTCGTCTATCGGAAGATGGAGACCATTGCAAAGGTAGAGGGGCTACAGGCAAAATGGGAGGAGACACTTCGATGCTGGTGGTGGATGCAAGCATGCTTTGCTGATGATGAAGCCTATCACCTGCTCGGTTGGCTGGCACAGTTTTCTTATAGAGGAACCAGGGGATTCTGGGATATTTGGCAAAATGCAGGTTGCCGCATGGATGCGTTCAAGAAGGAATTGCGGAAACTTGTGGCTGAACGCATCGGGGATAGGGACTTAAACTCGTTCCGATATGATCCAACGGCCACGGACGACTTGCGTGGCTTCTTCGTTCTTCTCAATACGCTGGAAGCGCAGCGTCGCCACATTCGCTTCCGCTTTGACTTGTATAGACAATGCAGCTGGGACATCGAACACATCGCCTCGCAGACGGACAATCCACTCACTTCTAAAAAAGAGCAGGATGAATGGCTGGCATTGGCGAGGTTGGAGATGGCAAAAAGCGATCTTGAACTTTTGGATGAGAAAAAGAGCTTTGCGGAAAAATGGTTGTTTGTCTTCAAGCTGTTTGAGAGGGAAGATGAAAAAATCGCCGACAAGGACGTGATAGAAAACCTTGCGCTACTGGATGCAAGTACGAACAGGGCCTACAAAAATGCCATCTTCCCTGCGAAGCGACGGAGTATTCTGAATAATGGACAGTACGTTCCTCCTTTGACAGAGGCTGTTTTTGCAAAACGATATTCCACAAAGGCGGCCCAGATGCGATACTGGGGAAGGGATGATGCTGCAAATTACCGCGAGACAATGAAACAAATGTTTGACCAATTCATGGGAGGTGCAAAATGAGCGAAAAATATACATTGGATAAAATCTTCAGTTTGTTTCCCAAGGGCATTTGTGTGCCCCGCATACAGCGTGGCTATGTGCAAGGTCGAAAAGATGAAAAGGGGCTTGAAATCCGCAGAAACTTTGCACCTGCATTGGTGAAAACGGTGTTTGGCGGCGAGGAACTCTCATTGGATTTCATCTATGGTGTGGCAAGGGAGCAGTGCCTGTTGCCACTTGACGGGCAGCAGCGCCTATCCACGCTGTTTTTGCTGGCTTGGTTGTGCGGAAAGTGGAAGGCAGACTGGTGTTTCACATACGAAGCGAGGCGTATTCCGCAACTGTTCGTGAAAGGGCTTCTTGAGCATCCATGCAAGGCGGAGGGGCTTCCTTCTGTGGAAATCAAAGGGTCTGGGTGGTTTCTTCCGATTTGGGAGAAAGATCCAAGTGTTGATGGAATGCTGCGGATGCTGGATGCACTGCACGAAAACATTGGTCAGCGCAACCGAGCTGATGCCGATTTCGGGAGAATTTCATTTCTGCTGCACGGAATTGAAGGGCATAGCGACACTTTTGACCATATCTTCCGTAAGATGAACGCACGTGGAAAAGAGTTGTCGCCATGGGAAAATATGAAGGCAATGCTTGACAAGTATTTGCCCCAGGAGTTGGCGGACGATTGGCGCGATAAAGTCGATGGAGATTGGGCAGAATGCATCTGGCTACATTCCAACAACGATATATCCAGGCTTGACGATGCAATGGAGAAAATCATTCGCATGGCTTATGCACGATTCACTTCGATGGATGATTCTCTTTGGGAGATAGAGAAGAAACTTTCAGGAGAAGACGAAAATGTTTTCAATGAAGCAAGCCGCATTACGTTTTACAAAATTGCTGCGGGATATTTTGACAAGCTATCTACAATCGCCAAATGCTGGACAAATGAACGCACACAAAACGCACTTTGGAATGTGGCAGCCAATGAAACAAAGTTCTGGGAATGGCTTCTAAACAGAGCACCTGCATCATGTGGTGATATTTTGCGGATGGCATTTTTGGCAGAGAATGCGCATGATGAAGTCAAAGACGACCAGCGTTGCCGTCGCATCATTCTCAACCTGCTTGACGCATCCTCAATTAACGTGAATAATTTTTTAGATGCCATGAAAGCCGGTCTTGATTTTATTGCGGGGAGTTTGGATCTGGAAACCATCAAGTCACGGCAGGTTGGATATTCCCCAGAACAGTTGGAAGACGAAATCAGAAAATGGCCAATAGAAGAACAAGCTATCATCACATCCGAGACGGACGAGCTTGTCAAGAATGGCAGTCTTCGATTCATCGGATGGACGCAATTCCGCGATGCCGAGGACATCAGAGAAAGGCTGGAGCTTGTTCGTGCCGCGATTAAAGGAGATGAATGGCTGGAATTCTATCAAAATCTTGTCTCTAGGATTCCTTCGGATAAGTTCAACGGACGTTATATTTACACGCCTCTTCGCACAGGCGATGTGAATGTGTGGAAAGAGCATATTCTGACGGATGGGCGTTTCATTGATGCGCTGAAGATATGGCATGATGCCCCAGAAACGCCACTGCAGACACCTGCGTGGATGCTTCAGCTGGCAGACTTGCTTCGTTCTGGTCAAGTAGTAAATTCGACCTTGCGATGCTGGGATGAGAGGATGTACCTTCTACAGACTGACCGTAACCGAAGCGCCAACAGCATTCGCCTGGATTTTAATGACAACGAGCGGAAAAATCGCCAACTATTGCGCAATGGACTAATTTACTATGCTTATCCTTGGCCATGGGCACAGGCTAAGGAAACTGGCGTGTGGTATAATGTGTGTGATCCATCTTGGCGGGAAAACGACACACCTCCAAAGGGAACTCGTAATGCAGACGGGAATTTCCAATTTCTCGCAAATTGATTGCTAAATCAGCAAAAATCATAGCCATTTTGCCAGAAGTATTGCATCTGCATTGACGCTGACAGTTCGGCTCCATGGA
>JAFSTJ010000026.1 GCA_017450525.1 Victivallales bacterium
AGTCAATTTCACTGTTGTTTTCATTGGGATATTTTTCCCTGAAGTCCGCCAGCAAAAGCAGTGCTTTGCTGTAGTCCGCCTTGCCGAATGTGATGTGGATTCTATAGATATGGCACCATTTTGCGAAGTTTCCTTTTGGAAAATTGGCTATGCAGTCTTCAAATGCCTCCAATGCCTCGTCTTTTTTATTCATTTTAAGGCACAATTCGCCGACAAAGAACTTGGCTTCTTCTGCGAGTCCAGGTTCTGTGCCTTTATAATTAGCGACCTTTCTTGCGTATGCGATGGCATTGTCACGTTGATTCTTCATTTCCAGGCATCTTGCGTATTCAAGCGCGGCGTATGACCTATATGGCATTTTCTCCTCGAAAACTGCGTCTGCCAGTGGTTTCAGCAGCGTTTCCGCCTCGGTTTGCCTGCCGTTTTTCAACAGAATACGTGCCACATTGTAGTTCGCATAATCGCTGAATGATTTGTTGCTGGAAGAACAGATTGAGGCCAAGATTTCCAAGGCCTGGCTTTCCTTGCCCTTCGCCAGCAAGTTTTCAGCCGCCATGACGCCTAGTTCATCGCAACGGCTGTCCTTTGGATATTTTTTGCGGAAATTGGCGATAGCCTCCTGCATTTCGCCGTCCATTTTAAGATGTCTGAGGCAGAATGCAACGCAGTACATTGCATCTGGCGCGTGCTGGTTGTCTGGGTTTGCCTCCAGAAAACGGCGGTATTCTGCCAATGCCATGTCATAGAACTTGCGCCTATAGAGGCCGCCCGCGTAGGCAAACAGTTCGTCAGGCTTGTTTCTGACCTGGTCGATGCTTGTCTGCGCCATGACTTCCATGAATGAAAGCAATGTTAGTACCGCAAGAAATGTAAGCTTGATGTAATTCACTTCCCTTGCTCTTGTGGTGTTATTGTTGAAAAAGCCACATTGCGCACATCAGCTTTTGCGCAAATGTCCAATACCCGTATCACGTCCTTGTGCCTTGCATCCTGGTCTGCCCTGATGATGACTGGCAATTCTGGGCTTCTGGCGTGGGTAGTGGCAAGTATTTCCTCCAGCCGTTCGGCCTTCAGCTCAATGCTGTTGATGAAAATCGCCCCGTTCTTGTCCACGTTCACGATTATTTCCATTCTCTGGCGCGAGGCCGACATGGAGCTGTCCGCCGAGGGAACTGTGATGTCCAGTTTGTTCTCCCATTTGGCGAAGAGTGTAGCTGCCATGAAATGCACCAGAAGAATGAATACAATGTCCAGCATCGGGGCCATCTGGAAGCCTGGCGATGTCTCTGCTATTCTTTTCTTGAAGTTCATCTCTAGTCTCCTACATTGAAGAAGCAGCCTTATTTGTTAGTGCCAGCTGAGGCGATTCTCCTTAAAATGCCTCCACACGCGCTTTCGAGCTGGCCGATCAGCTTGTTCAGGTGACCACGGGCCAGGTCGTAAAGCGCCATGGCGAAGATGCCGACGATAAGACCGCCGAATGTGGTGTACATCGCCTGGGAAATGCCGTTTGCAAGTGTTTCAGCCTTTTTTGCGAAGTCTGCGCCATTTTCGATGCCGCCAAAGGAAACCATCATTCCCCAGACCGTGCCAAGAAGTCCCACCATAGGTGAGATTACTGCAATGTCCATGAGATATTGCAGCCTTTGCCACAGGATGCCTGCTTGCCTGCCGCCTTCGTCCTCCATGGCATCCCTCAGGCGATTGTAGTCCAGTGGATGGCCAGGGACTATCTGCTCCAGGGTTGCTGATATGATTTTCGCTGCGGGTGAGGCGTCCGTGGCGCACAAGTCCTGAAGTTCCTCAAGGTTGTTTGCATCGGCAAGGTCCTTTGCCTGGTCAATGAACTTATTCGGGAACAGTATGCTTGCCCGCATTGTCATGCAGTAGAACAGAGCAAGAGCAATTGCCACCAGGGACAGGCCTGATATGACATACATGATCCAGCCGCCTCTCGCCATTATGTCACTGAAGGTGATGGACATGGCTTCTTCCGCGCCAGCCGCAGCGCTTGCCTGTCCTTCAACGTTTGTCCCGGAAGATAGCGCAGATGATATGCTCTCCTTCTTTTCTGCTGCATTCAAAATCGAAACCTGCAGCATATTCAGCGAAAACAGAATCAAAAAGGCAATTCTTAATGTACGCTTCATCATTTTTTAATGGTCAGGGGTTGGTTGTTGGTTATTATGTTGTCTGTTGTCAGTGGACTGTGGACTGTGAACTGTTTTGTATTTGAACAACTGAATTATCTGTCCACTGTCCACTGTCTACTATAAATCACTTGCCGGATATGCGCTGGAAAACTTCTTCCTCGTACTTGTCCAGGTCGTCGATTGCCAGTTTTGCCACGCCGCTTTCCATTGCGGCCTTTGCCACGCAGCGCGCCACATGGGGGACAACCCTGGGGTCGAATGGTTTGGGTATCACGTAGGTGTTCTTGAGCGGGCATGCTCCGTCAAAGATGCCTGCTGCCAGGTCGTTTGGATATGCGGCGCCCAGAATCTCGCGGATCTTGCCTTCCACTGGCATTTCGGCTATCTCCGCCAGTGCGTGGGAAGCCGCCAGTTTCATGGCTTCGTTGATGTCGCTGGCCCTCACGTCCAATGCTCCACGGAATATGCCTGGGAAGCCCAGTACGTTGTTGACCTGGTTGGTGAAATCCGTCCGTCCAGTTCCGATGACGTATGCTCCCGCGTCGCGGGCGTCCTCTGGATATATTTCAGGAATCGGGTTTGCCATTGCCAGGACGATTGGCTTGTCCGCCATGGAGCGAACCATGTCCTTGGTGACGCAGTTTCCTGCGGAGCAGCCCAGGAACATGTCCGCCCCCACCATGGCCTCCGCCAGGGTATGTAGGTCCCTGTCCGTAGCAAGAATGTATGCTGGTGTGCGCTTGTCCTCGGGTGTGTCTTTTCTGATGACGCCATTGATGTCGCATATTACCAGGTTTTCTTTTTTGACACCTGCCGTGATGTACTGTTTTGCACAGGTGAAGCCTGCGGCCCCCGCGCCATTCACCACGATTCGCATGTCCTCCAGCTTCTTTCCCGTAAGTTTTGCCGCATTGAGGAGGGCTGCCAGGGAAATGATGGCTGTGCCGTGCTGGTCGTCATGGAACACTGGGATGCTCATGCGCTTCTTAAGTTCCGTCTCCACCTTGAAGCATGCTGGGGCGGCAATGTCTTCCAGGTTGATGCCTGCGAATGATGGGTTCAAGGCGGCTGTTGCCTCAATCAGTTTATCGGCGTCAGTCCTGCCGTCTGGTCCCAGCATGCCACCAAGACAGAGCGGAACCGCGTCAATGTCAGCAAAACGCTTGAAGAGGACGGCCTTGCCTTCCATGACAGGAAGACCTGCCTCTGGACCTATGTTGCCAAGTCCCAATACCGCCGTGCCATCGCTGACCACCGCCACGGTGTTGCCGCGGTTTGTGTACTTATAGACCAATTCCTGTTTTTCCTTGATTTCCAGGCAGGGCTTTGCAACACCAGGTGTATATGCCAAGGACAAGTCCCGCTGCGTCTCGCAGGGCTTTGTGGTCACTATGGACACCTTGCCTGGTCTTGGATTCGCGTGGTATTCAAGACTTGCCTTCATCAATTCATCGTTATTGCTCATTTCGAAATATCCCAATCGTTCGTTGTGTTTTCTTATTTGACATCAAGAGATTTTTGTGGTTCCTGCCTGAGACCAGAAAGAAGCATTTCCTGGGTTCCCCTGGGGTTGTGTACCGTGGATGCCGTAACAGTCAGATTTTTAATGCCACTGCCTGGCAATTCGTACTTCAGGTCGCGGAAGATATGTTCCAATATGGTCAGCAATCCTCTTGCTCCTGTCTTCTCCTTGGCCGCCTCGTTGGCGATTTCTGTGATTGCCTCTGGCAGGATGTTGAGGTCGATGCCGTATCCTGCGAAGGCTTCGACGTACTGCTGCATTACGTTGTTTTCCGCTGAGGACAGGATGGTTGCCAAATCTTCTGCGCTCAATTCGGACAGCGCCACCCTGACAGGTAGCCTGCCCACGAATTCAGCCTCGAATCCATAGTTCACCAGGTCTTCCGTGGTCATTTTCTGGAAGAGCTCGCTTTCGCTTTCGTTCCTGTTCTGCAGCTGTGCGCCCTTTTCCGCCACGCCGAAGCCGATCTGTGCTGTACCAAGCCTTTTCTTGATAATCTCGTCCAGCCCGCTGAATGCGCCTGACACAATGAAGAGTATGTTTTGCGTCCGTATGGTTGATGGCTGGTTCTTGCCCATCATCATGGGACCCATCATCATCTCGGTCTGTGGGTTCATTACTTTGACCTCAGTGTCCTCCATGATTTTCAGCATGTTCACCTGCACACCGCGCCCTGACACGTCCCTGCCACCGCCAGCATTCCTGGTGGCGATCTTGTCTATCTCGTCAATATAGACTATGCCGTACTGCGCCACGTTGACGCTCCCCGCCACCTTTATCAGGTCACGGACTATGTCATCCACATCATATCCCACGTAGCCTGTCTCTGAATATTTTGTAGCATCGACCTTGACGAAGGGCACGCCCAGCAGGTTTGCCAGGCAGCGCATTAGGTAGGTCTTTCCCACGCCAGTAGGCCCCGTCATAAGCACATTGTGCTTGGCGTACGGTACGTTGGTCCTGTCGGGATTTTCCAGGCATCTGCGCACATGGTTGTAGTGGTCGCAGATGGCTACTGCCAGAACCTTCTTGGCCTCGGTCTGGGATATCACAAACCTGTCCAGATACTCCTTGATTTGTCTCGGGGTGTAGTTGAAGTTCCTTATCTTTTCCAGAGCCTTCTCCTCCCGCTCCCTTTGCTCCTGTTCCTCGCGGCGACGGCGTTCCCTCGGAGTCTCGTGATGATGCGTACTGCCTGCCTGGGAACCATCTTTTCCGTCCTTGGAAGCACCCTCCTCGTCACATAGAGGGCCTTCTACGGAAATTGTCTGCATTCCTTCTGTATCACCACCGAAGATGCGCTCCCTGAGCTGCTCCATGAATTCCTTCAATGAGCCAGCCTCGATGAAGGCGCCTGACACTTTGAATCCCATGTTGCCTTCGCTGGGTTGCTCCTCGTCCTTGCCGCCCTTGTCTTTTTCATGTTTGGGGGCATCCTGGTCAGTTTCGGGCGCAGGCGAGTCTTGGTTGTCCTTGGGTTTGCTTCGGCTGCCTTTCCCTCTTGCAGTGCGCTTTGTTTTTGATGGCTTTGCTTCGTCTGTATTGTCTTGGGATTTTTCGCTCGTTTCCAAAGACAACTCAGTCTGGATTTCCTGTTCCTCTGTGTTTTTTTCTGATTCGTCTGTATCTTTTTTCATTGTTCTTTTTCTTCTAATTTGCTAGTGTTTTGTTAATAACCTGTTTATATCTATATGCAATAGAATAAAACAGGCGCAATATAACGCAATATGTTTTAAAAGCAATGTAAAAAATAAAGTAAAGCAATTTATTAAATAAAGTTTAGAAACGGGGCGAAGAGACGTAATATGGGCTTTGTCCCATCTGTCCCATCTGTCCCATCTGTCCCATCTGCCCCATCTGCCCCATCTGCCCCATCTGCCCCA
>JAFSTJ010000317.1 GCA_017450525.1 Victivallales bacterium
AGGAGCGGCAGAAAAGAGTGGCAGAAGTGCTGGAAATCACCAATTCTGCGAACATGATAGACTACCAGGTCTCCTCGCTATCAAAGGGAATGACGCAGCGAATAGGCTTGGCAAAGACACTGCTCCACAATCCAGAAGTCTTGATTCTGGACGAGCCCGCGGCAGGTCTGGACCCATACGCACGAATTGAAATGAGACAGACTATCACCAGGCTGAGGGATATCGGCAAGACCATCATGCTTTCTTCCCACATTCTGCCTGAACTGGCTGGCGTGTGCGATTTGGTGGGCATTCTTGAGAAGGGGCGCCTGCTAGCCTTTGGCACAGTTGATGAGGTGACGCGCCAAGTGCAGGAGAGCATGAGGCTGGTGCTTACCGTGGCGGCTGGCATCGATGTCGCGCAGCAGATTGCAACGGCCTTTCCAGGAGTTCAAAGCGTGGAGGCGAATGACAACGAACTGCATGTCGTCTATAATGGTGCCCGTGGTAATTTGCCTGATTTGCTGTCCAGCTTGGTGACTGGCGGCGTCCGTCTTTCGGAGTTCCGCGAGGACCATGCGGACTTGGAGGAGGTTTTCCTTTCCGTCACACACAGGAATTGATTGCTTGAAACACGTATGATGATAATTCAGAATCCCATATTGAAGCGTGAATTCCAGGGGGCGGCGCGGTCGCTGAAGACCATGCTGCTGGGTGCCCTGTCCATATTCGCGCTGTCATTCATAATCTATGTACTGTGGCCAAGAAGCGGTGTGTTTTCCGATGCCAACAGCAATGAACTTTTCACGATTTTCCTTGGCGCGGAATTGACGTTCATGCTGCTTCTAACGGCAGGCTTCACTGCCAGTTCCATTACGGCTGAACGTGAGCGTGGAACCTTTGCCATGCTACAGACCAGTCTTCTTACACCTGGCGAGATAATGGTGGGAAAACTGTGCGGTTCACTTGGCATATCCTATATGCTATTTATAATGACCATACCCGTGGCAAGCATCAGCGCACTCAGTGGCGGTATAAGCGGAACCACTTTATTGAAGGCATTGGCTATAGTCGCCGTATCTACGCTGGTATATGGGCTGCTTGGCCTGGCAATCAGTTCCATCTGCCGTAAAACATACGTCTCCATATTGGTGACATACATTTGCGTCGCGCTATTGGCGGGCGCGACATGGCTGCCATACGCATTGTTCAAATCCGACTTGCTGCGTCCCTATCTGCTGCGTCTTCGCGCGGTCAGTCCCTACGAGGCACTATTTGCGCTGCAATTCGGCGAACGCTATGAGGCTGAACTCAATGGAGCCTCTGCCTCTTCAGTTTTTATGATTTTCATCGTATCGATGGCGGTGCTTGCCCTTGTGTTTTTCTGCATTTTTGCCAAGTTTATTTTCGCGCCACCGCATTTGAGCAGCAAATCCACTGTGGAGAGATATGATGACAAGAAGACCATGCTCAAGCGTAAACTGGGATGGCCGTTCTACCTGATTGACCCGCTTAAACGCAAGAAGCCCATCGGCAACTTCAGGAATCCTGTGTTTGTGGCGGAACTGCGCAGCAAGATATTCGGTAATCCCAGGTTCATCGCACGCGCCTTGTCCGCCTGCATCTGCATAAGCCTGGGCTTGCTTGTGGCGATTCTGCGTCAGGTGGGCGATACTGAACTGGACAAGATACGTGCCGTGGCAATCATATTCCAACTGGGGCTGGTGGCATTGCTGGCGCCAACCGTCAGCAGCGGCAGCATTACGGACGAGCGCATGTCGGACACATTGCTGCAACTGCGACTTTCGCCGCTGACGCCTCTGAAAGTCGTGCTTGGGAAGATGAAGGCAGCACTTGTTTACGTTCTGATTTTCCTGCTCAGCAGTGTGCCTGTGTTGCTGGTGCTTGCCTTGCTGGACAGCAATGGCATGCCTGACCTTAGCGGTACGATGCCAGTCTCGTTCAGCCTCAGTGCCATAGGTGCCTCTGTTGAAAAATTGACGGAGGCTTTCAGCGGATACTGGCGCGTTTTTGCGTGGGTGGCCGTGCTCATAATGTCCTGCCTCATGTTTACGTCTGCTGGATTGTTTGCATCCTGCCTGTCTCCCACTACGGGCATTGCATCTTCGGTCAGTTATGGTTTTGCGCTGGCGTTGAGCATATTGTCCCTTGGCGTGTTGATGTTCGGCAGCCGTGTCAGCGGTGAAGTGCAGGCCGCGTTCCTGATATTCAATCCATTCATGGCTGCGCTGGATATTACGCTGGACAAGTCATTCGCCGCGCAGTTGCCGCAACTGTTCGGCAACAGACTATGGGTGAATCATTTTTATATTTCCTGCATTTTGACGGCAGTCATGCTTATTGGCTCGGCCATCAAGGTGCATTTCATTTTCCGCGAACAAAAATAAGGTAATCCAATGCAATCCATACTACTTACGACAGCGGTGCTATTGTTCCCGTTCTGGGGACCACTTTGGGAAAAAGGGCCTTTGACAAACCAGCAATTGGAGCAGCCAGCAGTATATACCATTGAGGAGGCAATGTATCCATACTTGCGGCAGCTGATTTCCAGCGGGGATGTGACAAATCGCCGCCGCATTTATTCCGCGCTTGCCGCCGCCCCCATTCCAGCCAACAGGGATTTCCTGCTGGACTACTGCCTTAAAAAGGAGAAGAACAGCGAACTGCGGGCAAGCATATTGCGCTTTATGCACAAGATGGAGCCAGAGAAAGTGCCACTGCCCTTGCTGGAGAAATTGCTGAAGGACGAGGCGCCCGCTGTTGCGCTGGAGGCCATGAGGCTGTATTGCCTGCATCCAGAGGCCAAGGCGGCTCCTTTGATGCCGTTCATAGGCACGCCAG
>JAFSTJ010000318.1 GCA_017450525.1 Victivallales bacterium
TGAAAGGAACAAGCCCATAGACAGTTAAAACGATAAGGCGGGAGAAATCCGCCGACAGCATCTTGCAATGCTGCAAGCAGTCCGTCCAGAGGAATGTAGAGAGTTCAGATAGGCGACACTATGCAGGGGAAAACGCAACAGCGTTTACCTCTCTTCGTGTTCCTATCAAGGCAAATCTCTACAGCCCCTCTGGAGACACGAAGAGAGGTTTTTTCATGCCCTTAAATCGTGTCAGCGATTGCCGAGCAAGCGGAGCGACACGGAACGAGGGCTGGCCCGGTTCTCCGCCCGTGAATCGAAACAGGGCATCAAGGAAACGAAAATCATGTTTTGCATGAACTGCGGTAAGAAAATCGATGATGATGCGAGATTCTGTCCAAACTGCGGCACGGAATTCGCAGATTCCGAAGATTCAGATGACACGGAGGACTCGCCGTCTGACGAGCCTTTCTACAAGCGTGACCTGACTGCTGGTGTAAGCAATAAGTTGTGGTACAAATTGCTTTATGCAGCAGTAGTCATTATTGCTGTTGGTGGCGGCGTGTACTTCAAATTACGCATGCGCAGTAATGGAAATGATGAAACGGGTGATGACGTGGATCAAACACTAACCGAAACACGTGTTGTGCATGAAATGCCTCAATCCATTTCACGCGAGAAGGTGTCCGACTCGGTGCGTGCGCAGAATCAGCCCAAAGCCGATGCCGTAACATCGCAGAGTGACATGGAGCGCGGAGAAGAGACGAAATCTGCGAATACGGATGATCTATGGCGCTTGTATAAAGTCTTCCTCGATGCGAACTACACAAGCCTGAAGCGCGATGCAGAATGGGAGAAGTTTGCTGGCAAGCAAATGACATGTTCGGGCAGATTCCAAGATGCAGGAAAAGCGTTGCTTGGTGGAGTCTATGTGACTGTGATAGTCGACGGAAAATGGGTAAAACTCATGATAGATCCGTCACAAAAGGACAAGGCGATGTCCCTTCAAAAAGGAGACAGGATAACGGTCACTGGGCGGGTGTCCTCTCGCGGCGACCTCTTGCATGTGATAACTCTTGAGAACGGAAAAATCAATTAAGCTAATAACGAAAGGAAAGAACAATGAACGTAAATCTGAAGATCGTAAGCTGTGCAACAGTCTCGCTTTTGCTCACGGCAGGATGCATGTCAGAGCAGGAACGTCGCGAAAGAGCTGCACAAGAGAAAGCGCGCCAAGAACAAGCGGAACGCGATGCTCGCGACCGCAGAGAACGTTTGGCAAAGGAATCAAAGGAGCGTGCCGAACGTCTTGCCAAGGCTCAGGAGGAACGGATAAAACGCAAGAAAGAGGAAAATCTCGCCAAGACAAAATCGGCCATAGAGTCATATTGGAACGAGATGTCTGAACTCAACAATAGGATAATCCTTTCGTATAAGTCTCCCAAGGAACGCGGATGGAACGACGAGGATGCAGAAGATGTTTGGCTTCGTCAGATGCTTAAAAACTGGGTGTCACCACGCTTGAACATCACAGAGGCGGAGCGGCAACGCGGAATTTCTATTTTGGAGGAGTTTGGCAATAAATATATGCCCAACGCCTATGCGAGTTATAAAAAGGCTCGTGAGTGCGCACAAAACGTACAGCAAGTGTTCAATGATAATTTTCCTAATGCACTTCCACCGAGCCAAGGTGATGCTACATATCTCCCGTATTGCAAAGTGCTTAAAAGGCTGTCCAAAGCAAGAAGTGTTTACTTCCGAAAACATGACGAGTTGTGCCATTTTTATATGCTGCACAAAACAGGTGTAGCTTCACCGACCGATTTGGCAAAGATTGACAGTTCTCCAATATGCATTTGGCTATTGGAGGAAATGCCGTTTGGGTTAATTCTCCCTCTTGAGCCTGCTGGTAAAATGTCGAAGGCTACTCGTGACAAAATTAGAGAATTCGCTAGAATACAAGCTCCTGAGACTTATTCTGCTTTAAAGCATCTATCGGAAGAGAGAGAGACGACAGTTGCATTATATTGTGAATTGCTGAAGGAATGTCGAGTACTCGATGCTGTACGTTTTGAATTGAGTATGATTGCTTGCTGTGAAAAAGCGAACTACATAATGAATGTGCTTGAAAATCAAATAACCTCGAAGTTGCAAGCATTGCAATTAGAGTTCACAACGATGGAAAAGGACGCTGTGGCAATCTCTAAATGGGATCATGAGAATGCGCTGAGATTGAGAAAATTTGCAGACATGCTACCTTCGTATGTAGTGGAACGGGCAAAGGGTCCACTCATTGCTGCAAATAGCAAGATGAAAGAGTTCGACCTTTCTTGTGACGATGTCCTGCAATGGCATTTGTATGCTACTGGATGCCTTTGCAACGGGAGTTGGCACAACGGTGCAACTTATGATGTAACGCCTAATAAGTTCGGTATTTATCAATATTGCTATCGTCGTAATGCCAGTAGCCACTCGGGTGTGAAAGGAGCAGAAGTGTTGCGATTTGAAGGAAAAAGCATTTTGAAAGAAGAAAAGCCTGTCTGGAAAATGGCATTCGGTAAGTTCGACTCTGCGACATTTGCGGGAGGTTGTGAAGGCGGTGGAATGATGTTCTCGGCGAATGTTGATACTCCAGATATGTGCCATCTCTTTCCAGCCACACAAGGTGGTCATTACCATTCACGAGGTAAAATTCCTGGATATGATGGAGATGGTGAATATAAGATCAGCACAACAACTAAAGTGGGGATTCGAGTGGATAACCTCCATCTTTTACTTTTGGATAAGCGGAAAAGTCCATTCCTTAAACGACTGCAAGAATTGGACGGAGATAAGGTTCACTACGATTTAGTCCTAGGTAAGTGGGAATACGGAATTCCCCAATATGTTAAAGTAAAAGTAACAAAATAAAAGGAGGTCGTGAATGCAATGGGATACCGACATTTCGTTTTGCCCCAACATTGGGGCACTTTCATCCAAAGCAGTTGCTGCATTGATTGGGCAAAAAGTATTGGCTTCAAACGTCACTTTGCGAAATCTACTCGAAGAACGCTATGACAGGATGTCGCGGAATTTCCGCGCTACACCGCATACAGGCGAAGAATGGAAGCAGATAATAGGCGGTAGTAATTGTCTAAACAAGCAA
>JAFSTJ010000319.1 GCA_017450525.1 Victivallales bacterium
CGTCTGTGATGTGTCCAGGATAGACCATAAGCAGGCCAGCCGCCGCAAATAGCAGGCGCAACACTAGATGAACAGGCCTGAACAAATGCCCGTTCAATGCGACGCCGATGCCGAAAAGACCGATTATTGCCGTTCCCACGATCAGCGCAATTTCCAACGCAATGTGAAGCGGTCCCCCATTCAGCCCCTCAAGCAGCATGTTCGGGCTGTAGGCGAAGATGTAGGGCACAATGAAGGCGGCGATTGCCAGCTTCGTTGCGTTGAAACCAGTCTTCATTGGGTTTGCCTTTGCGATGGCAGCGCCTGCGTATGCGGCCAGTGCGACTGGCGGTGTTATGTCTGCCACGATGCCGAAGTAGAACACAAAGAAATGTGCCACCACTGGATGGAAACCCAATTGGACCAGAATGGGGGCGCATGTGGAGGCCATGATGCAGTAGTTTGCGGTGGTGGGAACACCCATGCCTAGGATTATGCAGCAGATCATTGTAAGTACCAGGCCTATGATTGTGGCGTTGCCCGCAAGTTTGACAGTGGCGTTGATTACAATGGAGGCAAGTCCTGTTGTGGTGATGCAACCAGCGATGATGCCAGCCATGGCGCAGGCGACTGCAACCGTGATAGTTCCTTGCGCGCCTGCCACAAGTGCATCGAAGGAGACGTTTGCCGTGTTTTTCGCGGCGCTGTGCAACGAGGTTTTGAATGTGTTCTCGCCCAATGCCCGTGTTGTGAAATGCACAAAGCCAATGAATATTGCCACAACGATGGAAATAGCGGCGGAGAATGCCATGGTGCGTGCTCCCGTTGAAACAAGCGCCACCAGCAGGAACAGAGGTATCGTCAAATAGCAGGAGCGCAACAGATGCTTCCAAGTGGGCAGGGATGAGGTAGGCATGCCTTTCAATCCCAGTGACTTTGCCTCAAGGTGAACCGCTATGAAAATGCCAGCGAAATAAAGGATCGCGGGAATGGTCGCCTTCAATGCGACCTTGATGTATGGAATGCCCATGTATTCCGCCATGAGGAAGGCGGCAGCCCCCATGATAGGCGGCATTAGTTGCCCGCCAGTGGAGGAGGACGCCTCAACGGCACCTGCGAAGTCTGGGCCGTACCCCGTGCGCTTCATCATTGGAATGGTTACAGAACCCGTGGTAACTGTATTGCCAACCGATGAGCCAGAAACCATGCCGCACAGCGCCGAGGATATGACCGCCACCTTGGCGGGACCGCCGCTTGACCAGCCAGCCAGGCGGTTCGCCAGTGAAATGAAGAAGTTGGCGATTTCAGTTCTCTCCAGGAATGCGCCGAATATTATGAAGAGCACAATGTACGTGTAGCATACATTTACTGGCGTGCCTAATACGCCTGAAGTGGAGTAGAACAGGGTGTAAACCACATCGCGCAGGACGATGTTGAATGGAGTGGAGGCGAAAGACAGTTTGTTGCAGAATGTGTATGCCAGCAGAGAACCCGCGACAATCAGGATTGGAAGCCCCACGCAGCGCCTGCACAATTCCGCCAGGCAGAGAATGCCAACTATGCCGATGGCAATCTGAAGTCCGCCGATGCGTCCCATCTGCTTGATAATGGGCAGTGCATTTGCTGCATGATATATAAAGCAGGCTGCTCCTAATGCCAGCAACACAATGTCATACCATGGAATGCGGTCGGGTTTAAGATGTCCTCTGCGTACTGGAAAAATCAGATAGCCAGCCACATTTATCAATCCAAGGAATAGTGACAGCCTGATTTCGGGAAGCGCTGTGGAAAACAGCGTCATATATATGCAGTAAAGGGAGAACAGCGCGAAAAAGCTCCTTACCGCCCATTTTCTCCAGCCAGTCCAGATGCGAACATTTGACTCCCTGTCATATTTGCGCATCACGGAATCTAGATGGCCCTCATCCGTCGTGTGTTCGTCTGTCATCTTGGTGTCCTTTAGGAATAATTAAGTGGACAGTGTACTGTGGTCTGTGGACTGTGGACTGTCCGCTTATCACAGTCCACAG
>JAFSTJ010000320.1 GCA_017450525.1 Victivallales bacterium
GCCTCTGCGTTGAATTAAAGTGCCTCTGCGTTGAATTAAAGTGCCTCTGCGTTGAAGAATGAGCTGACTTTGTCAAGGTAGTCTGGGGCCTCGTCGTATGCGGCATGACCCTGTTGTTCGTAGATAAAGGCACTGCCGCCAGTTAGGTGGGCGATTTTCCTTGAAGGTTCAGCACCGAATATCTTGTCTTTTTCTGCGCCAATTGCAAGAACTGGGCATGTTATTTTGGCTATGTCGCCTGTTATATCCAAGTCAAGCAAAGCCTCTGAAAAAATGGCAAAGCGCCGCAAATCGCCAGAAGAGGTTCCACCCAGTGCAGTCAGGATTGCCTTTTCATGTTTAGCATAGAAATCGTCCGTATATACTGCTGTGGCAAATGCGCGATACAATTCAGACGTCCTTCCCTGGCGTGCAAGTTCAGCCCATTTGCCGATGATTTTCCTTCCTTGCTCAGTCATCTTGCATGTACTGGAGCCGATGACAAGACGCGCCACCATATCATGGCGTTTTGATGCGAGTATTTGCGCCACGATTCCACCAGCAGACATCCCGATTACATGCGCGTCCTTGATGCCAATCGCATCAAGGGCAAGCATTGTATCATCGGCCATGTTCTGGGCAGTATAGCCTTCTGGCGGCTCATCGACACGGTCCAGCATATAGATTGTATATTTGTCCAGAAAGCGCCCATACCTCATTGCAACGACAAATGCCAGAGGCATTAGGCTCTTGGTGAAAAGCCCTGGCAATATGACAAATGCCTTCTCCCCGCCAGAAATCTTTGCGTAAGAAAGCCTGGAAGCCCCATTATTTACACTCAAAATTTGTATGTTTTCTCGCATAATATATTTAGTGGACAGTTGACTGTGGACAGTGGACTGCGCCCACCATACGCATGTGAAACACCCACGCACAGTCCACTATCCACAGTCCACTATCCACAGTCCACTATCCACAGTCCACTATCCACAGTCCACAGTCCACTATTCTATTTCACCCTTTTGATGACGCCATCGCCGTAGATGGTTTTCCAGTCGTCCCGCATTGAGATGGGAATCCAGCCATTCTTCTTGCAGTCATTGAGCATCTTTTCGGCCTTCGTGGGGTTGCCATATTCGCGTGTTGTGTCATCGCAAAGCAGCATGAAGCCCAGTGCCTTGTACTTGTTGTCGTAGATTGCATAGTTCAGCATGCTGGCGTCGGTCAGGCTGTTGCCGAATGCAAGCACTGGTTTGACGCCGATTTCCCTGGCAATTGCGCTGACCTTGTTCATCTGCAAGTCCTTGACCAGGTTCTTGCCGCCCCAAAGCAGTTTGTCCCCTTTGCTGAACGTGTAGTCCAGTCCTTCCTTGTTGCCTTGCCCAGTTGCTACGATGGTGCTGTCCGAACCGATTATCTGCCATGGCGGCAGGCGAAGTTTTTCAGTCAAGGGACGGACTGTCAGCCTGTCGGTACCGCTGATTACATATACCCTGAACTTGTTTTTGACCAAAAAATCCACAATTTCTACCATTGGCTTATAGAATGCATCGCCACGTTTCATGCCAACGAAGCCTGGTTGCGGCTCTTCCATGAACTTGCGCACAAATGCGCTGAACTCATCCAAGTCAAGTCCCTTGTATGCCTCTGACACCATGCGCTCGCGGGCATTGTCCAATTTCGGGAACTTGCCATTGCGGGAAGCCTTAGCCGCTGCAATTTGCTCTTCGCTGGCCTTGAAACTGGGATCTTCAAACACACGATGCTCGAACAGCAGCCAGTCAAAATAGGTGGGAGCTGTTTCCAGGAAAAGCGTGCCATCCAAATCAAACACAGCAACGCGGTTTTCAACTGGAATATAGTTTGAAGAACTTTTTGATGTCACATCCTTTACATAATCCACCAGAATGCTCTTTGCTGGCGCATTTTCATTCCATAATGAAAGCGGCGTGGCGCAACCACTTATGAATATTATGCACATAAGTGCAATTACGGAACAGGATCTCATTGTCATCTTCTTTTTTGGTGTCATCATTGCCTTCCTTTCGCCTTATTTTATAGTTGCATTATTTATCTTGCACTTCTGCTTCATCAGGCAGTTCAAACCACTTCACATATATCTTCAAACCAGCAGCCTTAGCCTCTTGTATCATATTCTCCGTGCCTCGGCTGCCTGGATATAGAACGGCAATAAGCGCCTCTGCGCACTGTGCCATCTCATGGTTGCGGCGCGGTCCAGCGGAACGCCCGTAGCGTTCCCAGTCAGCAGGATGCCTCTCGACTGGGATGCCGTGTTCCTCTGCATATTGCTCGCCGAATGTATCCACGCCTCTGGCACAGCCACTGATTACAGTGGTAATCTTCCATCCAGCCTCCTCCACAGCCTGGCAAACCAGATGGTAGTGAGTGCATTTTCTTGAACCTGCAATAATAGTACGCATTATCCTAATTCTCCCAACTTGCCTGCAAAAGCAAGATATTTGCTGTAATATGAATCGGCGCCTGTGACATCCATATTACTTGAATAAAGTTTTCCATGCCACATATTGGAAATCGCCTCGTCCAGGCTTGGAAATGCGCCAATTCCCTTCATGCCCAGCATAGCCGCTCCCAGCAAGGAGGCCTCTCCATTGTCAGAAATGTATTTTTCTCCTGCGAAAAGGGCGCAGGCACTGTCCATGACAGCTTCTTCCCGGGCGGCCAATGCCTGAAGCACAATGCGCCTCCTGGCGCCGTCCAGCGAATAAAGCAAATCGCAACTCTGCCGCAATGCGCATAGCACTCCAAGAATGGCGGCACGGCACAGTTCTGGCATACCATGCTTTGCACTCAACCCGAACCAGGCACCCATTGGATTGTAGTCCATATAAGGTGCGCCACGCCCTAGTTCGTATGGCATGAATACAGGCAAATCTCCGCAATTATATATTCCAGAAGCCAGCTTGAAGAATTCAGGCAAGTCCAATTTGTGGA
>JAFSTJ010000321.1 GCA_017450525.1 Victivallales bacterium
AAACTCAACTTTTGAGGATAAAGACCTTGTTTTCACTGAGGACTTCCTTGAGATTCCGACTTCAGCAATCGTACTCGTTTATGTGCCCCATGCAAGTTGCCGAATCCCTCTTCATTTTTCCTTCGCTTCGGCAAATGCCCCGCACAATCTCCACAATCCAGATGGGAGCGGCAGAGATGTCGGTCAGTATGCGCTTCCATGTCTCCAACGGGAATCTTCCAGCAAGTGCATCAAGCATCCAATCCGATAGGTGCTCCTGCCCCAGTGACATCAATCCCTGCACCACGATTCGACTATCCTTCTGCTTGAATGTCATCCATCGTTTGGCTGAATGACGGAATTCAAGCGTCCTGTTGTCAATGCAGTAACTGCGGCTGGGGCCGTCGGAGAGAAAAACGTAACGGCCTGGAATCTGCGTGCTCAATTTGAGGTAATTCAAGGCTGTGGCACCGCTGGGACCTATCTGCCAGCGGAACTTTCGGGCAAGGGTGTAGGCCAGTTCATGCAGGTCTGTCGCGAACTGCTGCTGGAGCAGGTCGCTGAATCTCGGGTACTCGTAGATGCCGGGGATGACACGTCGTATCACGCCTGCATTCATGAGCCTGACAAAACTCTCATCGATTTCATGACGCTGGAAGGTGGACAGGAAGTCATCGGCGCACCACAGGCCACCACGTCCGCGTCTCTGTATCCTTGCCAGTATTTTCTTTTTGGTCGAAAGCATCGTTGTTGTCCTTATATGATAGAATAAATTAGTTTTTTTCTATCAATTTCAAGCCGAAAGGAAAAGATTCTCGTTTTTGATCAAAGGCTGTCCGATTCAATACAGTCATTGATTTTTTACGCCGTTTGCGTCAGAAATTTTCAGTAATCCCCATGAATGTTGTCCCAGTACGCTGACCAAGGATCAAAGAAACGCTGAAAAATCACTTGAGTTGCTTGAAATCTTCGTGAGTAGAATTATATTTACTCACGATAAAACAAATTAACAAAGGTCGGCGCATGAAAGAGGCAGTTGAGCAATACATAAGCAAGGCATTGGGGCAGACGTTGCTGCTGACGCCTATGCCTGTGGACACGGCCTTGCCGATGTTCTACACCAGCCAATACGATTTCTGTTCAGGAGTGCTGTCTGGCGTGGAATGCGTCTTCTGCTTCGAGAAGGAGGGAAAACGCACCACGCCGTTGAACATCCGCAAGCGTCTGGCCTTCCTGACTGGACATTTCCAGCGGGAGGTGGTCTATTGCGCAGACGCTCTGGAGTTTCATGCCACCCAGCAGATGATGGTCTACGGCATTCCGTTCATCGTTCCCGGCAAGGCGTTGTTCCTGCCATTTCTGGCTGTCGCGCTGAAATCGACGATGCGCCGTCGCCTGATGGATCGGGAACGCTTCAGCACCTACGCCCAACTTGTGGTTTTGGGTGTGCTTCTGCACAAGCTGCCGCCAGCCCCCTCCATCCGCGAGGTGGAGCGGACATTTGGCTGTTCGCATCCCAGTGCCGTCTATGCCCTCAAGGAACTGGAGCAGTTTGGCTTTGGGAAAAAGCAGGTCAGGCAGGGGGCAGGCGACTTGGAGTTCCGCTTTAGCCAAAGCGGGCGTGCCCTGTGGGAAGCCTGCCAGGATTATCTGGTGAACCCCTGCAAGCGGACAGTGGGTGTGATGGATATGCCAGGTGGCGTCAAGGCATTCAAGGCTGGCGCGAATGCCCTTGCCGAACGAACCATGCTCGCGGAAGCACCGCCAGAGACGTATGCCGTGGGCATGACGGAGTTCTGGAAGGGAAACTACGAGGCCATCCCTGCGGATGAGGCAGACATCGTGCTACAGCTGTGGAGATACCGCCCGGATATTCTGGGCGACGGCACGATAGACCCGTTGTCGCTGGCTCTTTCATTGAGGGGCGAGAGTGACGAGCGAGTCCAGATGGCACTTGACGAGATGATGGAGGATTTCCAATGGTAATTGGTCTGGAGAGATTCAAGGCGCATTTCACAGGACTTGAGGATTCCTATATTCTCATCGGCGGGAGCGCGTGTGACGTCAATCTCAATGCACTTGGTGGCGCATTCCGCGTGACTAAAGACCTTGACATCGTCCTATGCGTTGAAGCAAGGACCAATGACTTCGCACGGGCATTCTGGCGCTTCATCAAGGAGGGAGGGTACGCCATCGCCCAGCGTAGTTCAGGTGACGGCAAAGGGCGTCGCCTTTTCTACCGATTCCAGAATCCGCGTGAGGCAGACTATCCCAAAATGCTGGAGCTGCTTTCTCGCAGGCCTGAGTGGCTGGAGTTGCCCGATGATATCCATGTGACGCCCATTCCGCTTTCCTATGACATTTCCAGCCTGTCAGCCATTCTCCTCGATGATGACTATTACCAAGTTCATACTGGGATATCGAACAGTGATTGATGGCATCTCCCTTATCACGCCGCCTGCGCTTGTCGTGCTGAAGGCAAAGGCATGGATGAACCTCACCGACGCCAGAGCAAGAGGGGAGAAGATTCTTTCGGGAGATATTGCCAAGCATAAGAATGATGTGGCTCGTCTCACGCCTTTCGTGACTGAGCGTCCTGTCATGCCCGAATCCATTCAGGCTGACATGCGCGAGTTTTTGGTGCGCTATGACAATGAACCTATAGATGGCAAAAGCCTTCGTCTTCCAGATTCAGTGGATAATATCAAGGCAGCACTCCATCGTTTTTTGGGATGATGGACGCTGTAACGGCGAAACATCTCACACCATAAAATCCCAATTCCATATCAATTTCTGGCAGGTTGGTTGAGACAACTTGAACTTTTGGCTGGCAAAAGACCTTTGGCTCAAGCACGAGAGTGAATCCGTACACGGCGCGGAGAAGATTTTGCAAAGAGTGCGTAAGTGATTTGGAATGGATTGCAGTAACACGAATGGACGCAGAATAAGCATAACTGGCTATATCCACGGTCGCAGGCAATGGGGCGGTGTATAAAGTCCCGGGACTTTGGAAAACGGAGTGGGTAAATCGGATAATGGGGGATTTCGGGGCGGCGGGATTCACCCGAAATCTTCTACGATATAGGAACAGGGGCGTTTTCACCTCGAAAATTCCCCTCAAAATGGCAAAAAGAAAGGCACTCGGATAAAGACCCAAGTGCCTTGTGGTAAATGAATGGTCGGCTAACCGGGGGCTGTCCATAATCCTTCTCTGATGCCCCGAAATCACAAACATTCGACCTTTTCAAATCGACTGTCCCTCGAAACGGAGAATTCATAATTCTCTGCTCAAAAAGTCGGTGAAAAGGTCGTTTTATTCTTGAATAGCGTGATATGAACCATTCGGCGGAGAATGGATGGGCGACATTATGTGAGGACAAAAAGACGTGTGTCCGAAAGTCGCTGCACCCACTTGCAATCCTCCAAATGCGCGCTGTTTTGTAAAAAAGGCCGATAGAGCGACCTGAACAGAATCAAAGCAGCAGAGGAGGCGTTATGCCATACATGTATCCCAAGAACTCAACCCTCACCCCCAACCTGCAGGCGGTAGTCGCACTCCTTGGCGGTGTCATCAAGCACCTGTCGAAGTTCGAGCAGCCAGACGCCAAGTCTGACATAGGGCATCGGAACGTAAAGAGAGACCGCCGCCGCAAAGGCAAGGCCGCGCCGCAAACGCCCCACAGGGGGTAACCCCACCTAATATATCATATCGGACTTGATTGCATGCCCCGTTTCCCACAGGGAGACGTGGCTTTTCGTTTCCTTGTCCAAAAAGATTTTTACATAGGAAAACAACTTTTTTCACGAATTCTTTCGACGGATCGACCGAAATTCTTGAATGCATTGGTGGCGGGAGAAAGAGACCTCCCAGGAACAAACCCATAAGGCCGGGCAAGGTCGCCTGGACGATGCGGCTGGCGATGCTCGCGCCCGACATCATCCACCGGATTCTCTCGGGCGACATCCCCCAGAACCTCACGCTGGAGAGGCTGCGAGTGCCGATTCCAGATCTCTGGGAAGAACAGCGGGCGATGCTGTTCGGAGAATAATCAGGTCGGATCGCAGGCCGTCGGACAGTGATGTTCGGCGGCCTATTTGCTACAAGTCCAGTGCAACTTGAATGGTCATCCAGCTTTACATCACCAGCCGCATATCCCGAACATCGCAACGTTGTGGGCTATTCCTCTGGGCAGGGATCAGGAAGTCCGAGATATTTGAAGTATAGATGCCCCCAGTCGCTCATGGCGTCAATCATCGAGGCACTTGACTGCCCAAGTTCCGTCAGCGAGTACTCTGTCTTTGGCGGAATCACGGGGAAAAGCTGTCGGTTCACCACACCATCGGCCTCCATTTCGCGCAGCTGCTGGCTGAGCATTTTCGCGGTCGCCTGCGGAATGGCCTTCTGGAGTTCGCTGAAGCGCATGACACCCGCCCTCTTCAGATGCCAGACGATGATCGCCTTGTATTTTCCGCCGAGCACCCCGAGGGTTGCCTCGACAGAGCAGTGCCATTTCATTGCCTTTTGCTTGTCCATGTCTTTATGTTCCCGTTGAAGCCCAAGGTAATTGCCTTTCTAATTTGAATCAGAATATAATATACTGTTCTAAACGTTTTTTTCAAACCAGACAGTAATATACTTACTTTTTAGTATATATAATATATGATTGTAACTATAATTTTTTTATAAACTTACTTGATGTTTTGCAAATAGTGGTTAAATTAATACGCGAAACGAAATATCGAGCCATTTTCTACTTGCTTTGGAAGGCGGGCCATTCTCGTTCATCGCATGGAGGTAAACCATGAAAGCCATCATCATCGCCACATCCATCGTCACCGTCCTGCTTGTCGCGCTTGCAGGGTGCAGATTGTTTTCCAGACGTCGCGAACCTGCCACAATTGCCTTCGCAGGCATAGTGCCCGGCAAGGCGGCTGTGGTCTATTATTCGCAGTCCAAAGTCCAGAACACGGCTCTTGTCGCCAAATGGATACAGAAGCATGTCGGAGGCGAGCTGGTTGCCATCGAGCCTGTGGAGCCTTATCCTGAGGCATATTCGCAGACTTTGAAAGTTGCCGACAAGGAACATGCGGACGGCGTTGAAAGGGAAATCAAGCCTGTTTCCATTCCAGAAGACTGCGAGGTGGTCTTTATCGGCTCGCCAATCTGGTACGGCACATTTGCGCCGCCTGTCGCCACATTCCTCAAGGGCAATCCGCTATCAGGCAGGACCGTCGTGCCGTTCTGCACGCATGGCGGTGGCGGCGCGGGGCATTTCGAACAGGATGTGAGGGTCGCCTGTCCCGAGGCCAAGGTGCTGCCAGGGTTTGCCGCACGCGGCTCTAACCAGATTGAGCGTCGTCTGGGCAGCGGGGTGGAGGCACACCATACTGAGAACGACGTGGTCGCCTGGCTCAACGGGATTTTTGGCGGTGATGGACTTGGCCATCTTCCGCAGTAACAGAAAGCAAACTACAAGGAGCAATTGAAAATGAAGAAGAATCTTGGAGTGGTCCAGGCCGTCTTTCCGATGCCGGTGCTGATGGTCGCCGCATACGATGAGGCGGGAAAGGTCAATGTCATGAACGCCGCCTGGGGGATGATCTGCAATTCGGATCGCATCGCGCTGTTTATCGACGAGGATCATAAGACCACGCAGAACCTGCTGAAAAGCAAGGCGTTCACCGTGAGCCTCGCAGACCGCGCACACATGGACGTGGCCGATTTCTTCGGCATCGCGTCGGGGAACAAGATGCCCGACAAGTTCGAGCGGACTGGCTACACCGCGACCAGAAGCGCCTTCGTGAACGCCCCTGTCATCGAAGAATTCCCCGTGGTGATGGAATGCGAACTGGCCGAGGTCGTGCAGAACGACAGCTTCTACTGCATTGTCGGCAAGATCGTGAACACGGCGGTCGAGGAGGCCGTTCTCGACGAGAAGGGGAAAGTGGCCCCCGACAGGCTGGAAGCACTGGTTTTCGACCAGTTCCAGCACGGCTACTATGTCGTGGGCGAGAAGGTCGGCAAGGCCTGGAATGCCGGAGCCGCACTCATGAAGAAATGAACCATTAAAGGAGTTTGCTCAGGCAAGGGCAATCAACCAGCCGAATGTTTCCGTGCGCCGCTCCTTGGCCTCTGGGAAGAACAGCGCACGATGCTG
>JAFSTJ010000322.1 GCA_017450525.1 Victivallales bacterium
GGCAGTCCTCCGTTGTGCTGCGCGGCCCATGGTCGCGCAGCACAACCGCGCAGAACTACGAACCACGGCAAATACATGTTTTAGCGCATTTTCCCTTGAAATAAGGAGAATAAGCACTATATTTGCCACATTCTTTTCAAGGAGAAAGGAAAGAAGGTGCTTTGTAATAATCGAATGCCGTTGAGGCAGCAGTGTTTTTTCACTGTCCCTCGAGATTGTTTTGTTGGTTCCGGGAAGTTGTTTTCTCGAGGGCTTACGCTAGGTTTGGCCTAATTTCAGTTTCATATATTTAGATGCAGCAAAGGAAGAAGCTTGAACACTCAATTGAAATTCCTCCATTTGACAAGGAAATATTGAATCCATTGGAGGGTGAGATTGTATGCGCCGTGCGTACCATGCCTTTGCACGAGTTCAAGCTGGAGGAGTATTGCAGAAAGCGGGGGCTGTCCACATATCTTCCACTGCGGCGGGCGCTAAAGTTCCATAATGTAACTGCCAAGGGGCGCTCCTATTCGTATTCCAACGAAGTACTTCGCCCACTTTTCACATCATACCTTTTTCTCAAGGCAAAGCCGACAATTTTGCGGGAGTTGTATGAATCCAGAATGCTTCAGAGATATCTGCCCCCACAGAATATGGAGAGTTTCCTGGCGGAAATCAGGGTGGTCCGCAAATGCGAGCTTGTGGGCTTCCAGCAGGAACTGGAAGTGCATTCGGACATCGTTGAAGGCGGGCGCTTCATCGTCAACTCTGGCATCTGGGAGGGCGTTGAGGGACGACTTACCCGAAAGGACGGCATTTTCAAATGGACTGTGGAATTCGACTTCTGCCAGCAGTTCATCACTACAATAATCGACCCTACCAAGTTTGATATGACGCCCTTGGTAGATTGAAACGCAAGGTCGTATTTCATTGCTTTTTTCTAGATGTTTGATTCCATATCACAGACTCTGAGAATCGCTCTCGTTCTTGGAGTGATCGCATGTCTGATATCTCTGGTTTTGACACGCGGCCTGCTATGGCTGCTGCCTAAACTGGGCATGATGGACAAACCTGATTTCGCACGTCACATACACCGCCGTGCAGTGCCAAGGGGCGGCGGCCTCGGCATGATGCTGGCATTCATTGCGGTTACCTCTGCATATACTGAATTTACTATCCGCAATGGCACGGCTAAATCCATGGAGGCCTTGTGGCTTCTGTTGCCATTGTCTATTCTGCTTCCACTTGGCATATTGGACGACCGCTTCGGGCTTAAGGCAAGGCATAAATTCATTTTCCAGGGACTGGCCGCGCTTATGGCATGGTTCTTGGGATGCAGGATGGAGACTTTCTTCGGCACCACGCTTCCCACATGGCTGGGGCTTCCACTCACGCTGCTCTGGATTGTGACGTTCATTAATGCATTCAACATGATTGATGGCGTGGATGGCCTGGCCGCAGGCGTTGGCATAATTTCCGCGTCCTGCATGGCGGCCACTGCTCTAGCCCAGAAAAGCTTTTCCCTAGGCATATTGCTGATTGTGTTCGCTGGCTCCCTTCTTGGCTTCCTCTACTTCAACTGGCATCCAGCGCGGCTTTTCATGGGGGACACGGGTTCCATGTTCATCGGATACGTGCTGGCTGTGGCGGGTTTGCGTCTAAATGCCCAGACCGTTTCCGTCGCCTCAATCGGCATACCATTACTGGCTTGCGGAATACCTGTAATTGACATATCATTGGCCGTATGGCGACGCATAGTAGGTGTCGCATCCCCGTCGGCAAATGCTCTTGATGCCCCAGAAGGAAACGAGGAGGAGGAACCACATCTGTCTTTTGTGCAACGGGTGTCAGCACTAGTTGAACGCCTGGGCAAGGCGGACCAGAGCCACGTGCACCATCGCCTGCTGCGGCATTTCCAGAACAACCAGCGCAAGACAATCTACAGCATTTATGCGATAGCGCTGGCAATGGGGCTGGTCGGCGTCCTTTGCGCCTATCTTTCCAGCATGAAGCTCATCCTGGTGCTGATTGTCATACTTGGTACGTTTTCCTATATCATCAACCGTCTGGCAACTATAGAACTCTGGAATTCCACGGAAAAGCTGTACAGCGGCTTCCAAAGCGCTAGGACTGGTGTCATAATCACATACGGCATAAATCCAGTTCTGGACTTGGCATGTATAGTTTGCGCATATCTGGTGGCCGCACGAGGCAATCCGCTTCAAATCGGCTGTATGATGAAGCACATCGTAGTCGTGATGTTGGTGCTATGCCTGTCCCGCTCGTATCGTGTGCTTTGGAACTTCGCTGCGTCGGACGACTATCTGCGGCTGACACGTACCCTCATCCTTGGCTTTTTCCTGGCATACGCAAGTGATTTTGTTTTCCCAGGCCAGAACATCGACTATTTCCATGTAAATGCTGCATGCATTGCCGTGACTCTGATTGTCCTGGAAAGGCTTTCACTTCACTATATCCGCAATTCACAGATAAGGCGTCACGCAACTGTGCTGATTGAAGAGGCATTGCCAATACGTACTGCGCTTGTGGGCGTCACTCCCATGGCACGCCTCTATCGCAACCAGCTTGCAGGAGATTTGGAACGGGCGGAGCATGAGGAAATCGTCGGCATCATTGCATTGGATCCACGCTTCATACACTCGTATTGCTATGGCATGAAGGTGCTGGGCACGCCCAAGGACCTGCCGCGCATCATGAAGCGTGACAATATTAACAAAGCGGTGCTTACCCTCGACTGCGATGACGAGCAGCTGGCAAAAATAACAGAGGCGTTCGCCGCCCAGGGCATCAAGCTGGTGCGCTTCAAGTGTGTTGAGGAGGCAGTCGGATGCCTGGAACCGTCGGCTGCCGTGGGCGAAAGCCCCCAGTCAGCAAATAGCTGACGAAAATTTTCGTTACGTAAAAAAACGTCAGATATCATTTGTATTTAATTGAATAAATTATAAACTATCAAAACAAATTTAAATTGGAGGAGGGAAAGAGTTCGCTGTCCAACAGTAAATCCTGTTTTAACAATTGTCATCTTCGATATTAAAATATGAGAAATCCGTTCAATTATCTTCAGTTTGCGAAAGGTGACCAGTTCCATGACCGCAGGGAGATATTGTCTGATTTAAGGTCCCGCTTTCTGAGCGGTCAGACCAATGTTGTCTTATATGGGCCGCGCAGGTATGGAAAGAGTTCCCTTGTGACAGAACTTGCAGAACTGTTGGAAAAGGACGGGTTCATCTGCATTTCGTTTGATATGGTGAAGATGGCGACCTTGAAGCTCTTTGCGGAGGCATACGCGACAAAGATATACCATCGGCTGGCGCCAATCCGTTCTGGAGTACGTCAAGTTGCCGATTTTTTCAAGAATCTTCGCCCGAAAATATCCATTGGGGCGGATGGAAATGCGAGTTTTTCATTTGATTCAGCAACATCGGAAATGGGGCCAGAGGAACTTTCCGAACTTCTTGATCTTCCTCAGCGTTTATCGGGAGGAAAACGGATTCTGATTGTGATGGATGAGTTTCAGGAGGTCGAGGCACTTCTTCCAAATTGTGGATTCGAGCGTGTCATGCGTAGTGTGATCCAGAATCACATGAATGTCTCATACGTGTTTTTGGGAAGCCGTTATCACCTGCTTCGCCGAATGTTTACTGACCACGGCCGCCCATTCTACAAGTCTGCATTGACCATGCTGCTTGACAAGCCGCCTGTTGAGGAGAGCGAGGCGTTTGTCATATCTCGGTTTGAGAGTGCGGGGCTGTCCATTTCCCAGGAGGCCGCCCACTTGCTTGTCGCCAAAATTGCCAACATCCCATATTACATACAACAACTTGGATTTGAGGTGTTCAGGTTTGCGGACGAGGCAGGGCACCGCGAAGCGTCGTGTGCTGATGTGGAGGCGGCGTATGCAAGGCTTTCGGGCTTTAACAAAGACCAGTATGAACAGGCAATGCTCTCGTTTTCCAAAAACCAGAAAAAAATCCTGATTGCGCTGGCGCGTGAGACAACGGGCGAATTTGATGCCAAATACAGGTCCAGGCACGATCTAGGCGCGTCATCAACTGTAAATTCTGCAAAGAAGAAACTGCTTGAAGACGGATATATTGAGCAGAGCGGAGGCATCTGCCAGATTTCTGACCCATTCTTCGCCGAATATCTGCGAAACTGACTGCGTAACAACAGGCAAGTGCTCGTAAGGCTGCTTGCCTGTGGAAAACTGCCCTAATATGTATTTGTGCCACAAGGGACTTTGCCCCAAGAACGAGGCGTTGCTTTATTGTCGTTTAAAACCAGCATACGATCATCCGTGCATTTTTATGTATCAGACTTTAGCCTCTTTGCGGAGTTCTTTACATTGACAGTTTCCAATTTTACGCATATTCATTTTTGTTAGGGAATGGGGCTTGTGCTTAATTTGGAAACTCGCCCCCTTCATAATTCAGTTCACAATTATTAAACATTATGCATAAAGATACTTTTGATACAGTCATCACCAGCAAACGAGGCTGGTTTGACATTAATATACGCGAGCTCATTCGCTACCGCGACCTGATTTTCATGTTCGTGAAGCGGAATTTTATCGCCAACTACAAACAGACTGTTCTTGGTCCCGCATGGGCCATCATCCAGCCATTGCTGACGACGGTTGTATTCACCATTGTGTTCGGCAATCTAGCCAAACTGCCAACTGATGGTGTGCCACCCTTCCTGTTCTACATGTGCGGCAATGTGGCATGGGGCTATTTTGCAGGTTGCTTGACGCAGACTGCAGCAACCTTTACTGCTAATGCGGGCGTTATGGGCAAGGTCTATTTCCCGCGTTTGGTCATGCCTATTTCATCTGTACTTAGCCATTTGATACAGTTTGCGATTCAATTCACATTTCTGGTGTGCTTTCTTGTGTATTATTCCTTCGTGAATCAGACACCGTACATCACCTGGAGCATATTCTATCTGCCGCTGTTAATCCTGCAAATGGCGTTGTTGGGTCTAGGCTGCGGTGTTATTATCTCATCACTGACCACCAAATACCGCGACTTGGTCATGCTCATTGGCTTCGGTGTGCATCTTTGGATGTACGCATCGCCAGTCGTTTATACCATCGACTTGGTCCCTGCCCGATTCAAGACTCTCTATCTCTGCAATCCAATGGCTATTGTCATCGAATCCTTCCGAAATATGTTTTTTGGCACTAGCGTGGTGACGCCCGCCGACGTCGCAC
>JAFSTJ010000323.1 GCA_017450525.1 Victivallales bacterium
GCGTGGATTGAAATAGCTATGTGTTCTGCATCCTCTGTGCAAAATCCGGTCGCTCCCCGTTTGGGGAGCGTGGTGAATATACAGACCGCAGAGAGCCAGGCAATCTGATGTAGAGAGCCACCTCTACGGCCCAGTGAGCAAGTTGCCTGTGATGGCGGGAACCATCCACACTGAGTGGACATTCCCGCCACCACAAGCTTTCCAGGAAACTAAATTAAAGATCTTCAGCGTGACGCTGCCGCATTGAAGTTTTGCCTTCAATCTTTATTTTGTACGAGCCATGGATAATGCGATCCAGGATTGAATCTGCCAAGAGGCCGCCTCCTAAACGGCTGTGCCAACCATCGATGCCAATCTGTGAGCAGAGTATCATTGCTCCATGGTTCATCCTGCGCTCCATAATCTCAAGCAGTATGCGCTGTTGTGCTTCATTGGATTCTACCAGGAGAAATTCATCAATTATCAGCAGGGCGTACCTGTTAATTTTCCTAAGAAACTCTATAGACCGGCCTTTTTCTTCTTCAAGAGAATATTGGATGAAAAGATCCGGCATCCTTACGTACCATGTGGCAAGTCCGGCGTAACATGCATTTATGCCAAAAGCATTGGCCAGGAATGTCTTGCCCGAACCTGTTGCTCCCAGAATAATAATATTACGCTTTTTGCGTATATACTCGTTGGTGGACAATGTACGAATCGTGTCGCGATCAAGATGTCGGTCAGGAAAATATTCAACATCTGTGAGAAAGGCGTGGACGCTAGGAAAGCTTGCCTGTTTTACCAGCCTCTTGATGTGTCTGTCATGCCTGGCATCGTATTCCCGATCAATCATTATGGATATTCGCTCATTGAAAGTCATTTCCGCATATATCTCCGGTTTTCCAATTTGTTCTTCATATGCTCTGGCAAATTCCGTGAAGCGCATTTCCCTAAGTTTCCTCATGGATTCACTGGTCATGGCGCTCACCTCCATAATAGGCAGCGCCACGCATGAACGCATGGCTGGGAGCTTCCCCGGCAGACTCAGCTTTCCTTGTTGCGAGTTCGTTATCAAATTTTCCGGAAGCCAAGAGGTTTGCAATCAGCTTGTAACGTGGCAATGGTGTCAGGCGCAGGGCAGCATTGCAGGCAGCCTCCAATTTCTTCTTGCCGTACCTGTCAGCCAATTTCAGGAGAGCAAGGCATCCCTTGTAGCCCTGCTCTTCAATGACGTAGGAACCGAGCTGTTTGTTTACAGCTTCAAGGGTGCTGGAACCAATCTTCTTAGCCCAGGAGCGAAAACGGTCACCGTTCCATTCACTGTAGAACTGGTGGTTTGGCGGTATGTGGCTAACTATGGTCGAATACTGACCACGGCGGCCTGTAAGGCGGGCGTGGCAAGCTATGCGCTGGCCATTGTGGTATATCTCCACCGCGCTGCTGGTAAGCCGTACATCTACCTGCTTCCTTGCATAGGCGTAGGGCACTGAATAATTCTGGTACTCCAGCGTAACATGGTAATTGAGTTGCACAGTAGCCTTTTTCCAGGAGGCATATTCATAGGGTAATGCCGGCAATGGCTGCATGAAGGGGCGTTCTTCCTCGCAAAACACGGATGCCCTTGAGCCTTCCTTTTTCTGGAAAGGCGCATTGTTAAAGGCATCAAGCTCCAGGCGGATAGCTTCATTCATTTCTGCGAGGGTGAAAAATTTGTGGTTCCGCATCCTTGCAATAATATTTGTTGTTATCTGTCCTACACTGCCTTCAACGGCGGCTTTGTCCTTTGGTGCCAGGACCCGGGCTGGCATTATGACCGTTCTGTAATGATCAGCCATTTCCTGGTAGGCACGGTTGGTTATTGGGTCTTCATGTTTCCTGTTGGAGATAATGCCAGTCTTGAGATTGTCTGGAACCAGAATTCTGGTGCTTCCTCCCAAAAATTCAAACATATGGGCATGAGCTTTTATCCATGAGGCTTCCTTCATATCCAGGCAGGCTTCGGCATAGCAATACATGCTGAAGGGAAGCGTTGCCACGAAGATATACGCCTTGCACTGCTCCCCTGTGACATGGTTATGCAGTGTCATCGTAGTGCCAGCCCACTCGACCATAAGCTTGTCGCCAGGCTTATGCTGTATGTGCATGGTCAGCCGGTTGATGTCCACATAGTCGTGATACACCTTGCAGAACTGTGCATACATGAGATGCAGCTTGCC
>JAFSTJ010000324.1 GCA_017450525.1 Victivallales bacterium
AAGGCCATGCAAAAGACGGCTTGAGGCCACAGTTGAGGCCAATATGCCAGTAAACGTGGCGGCCAGCATCATGACGAAGAAAAGTGGCTTGCCATAATGCCCAATAAGGCGGCAGGTTGCACCCAGCGTGGGAAGTGCGTCAGTTCCCCCCATGCTGCGGAACTTGGAGATATAGTCCGCCCAATTGGCACAATCCGAGGGCAGCGACAGAACAGGTAGCAATGCAAGCATGGAATATGCAAACATAGAGGCAAGTATCGCAGCTAGCAGCACCCAGAATGTCCTGCGAGGCGCAAATGTAAACTCAGCCGATGAATTGGAGATTGCCTCAAAACCCACGAAGGCCCATGGCATCATGCCAAGTATGCCCAAAATCTGTATGGATTTACCCTCGCTACGCAAGGGCGAAAACGCTGGCGAAAAACTGGAAATGCCTCCATCGTGCTTGTAAACGGCAATGGCAAACAGCCCGAATACGCACAATGCAAATGTGGCTATGCTTATGAGATTCAGGCGCACCGCCAATCTCTTGTGGAAAAGGCATAGTGCACCCGCGGCCATAATAAAAAGCGCACTCAGCAAGGCCTCTCCGAAATAGACATCAAAATCAGCCACGATGTAGTGGAAGCCAAACTGTAAGATGTTCCCCATTATGTAACGGACAATTAGCACTAGCGCCGTCGCATTGGCCCAGAGTATCGACAGATATGCCAGTATGAGGAACCATGCTGTGAGGAAGCCATAGTCTGTGCCGAATGCGTCCTGGGCAAACACGAAGGCACCGCCGCTGCACTGGTGGCGATTGACCAGCTTGTGGTAGTTCCAGGCTATGATGCTCATCACCAGAGTACCGAGAAATATGCCTATGAGAGTTCCCCAAGGACCTGCTCCTGGCAAAAACGAGGTTGCTGGCATAACAAACGAGCCCCAGCCAACCGCAAAGCCAAAGGAAAGCCCCCAGGCTGTCAATATTGAAACATATTTCTTCATCTGGTTATCATCGTCATTAAACTAAAAAATGATTTTCAAGATAACGTCTGATTGTATATTTGCAAACCTCATTCCCCTATTTTGCCATAATGCGTCATTAGCAGCATCCATGTGAGCGCCGAAGCGGCGCTCACTCAGGTTGAGCAACCAGAAAGGCACAGCCACAGGCGTCTCCGCACAGGTTGGCCAACCCCAGCGGATTTGTACTATACGAAAGAGGAAATTCAGGCGTCTCCGCACGGGTTGGCCAACCTGTACGGAGGTCCAACAGACGAAAAAAACAAGTTGCTCAACCTGAGTGAGCGCCGAAGCGGCGCTCACATGGACGCCCCTAGCGTATGGCCCCCCCATTCCCCGCATCCTAACCAAAGATTTATGGCAAAATATTTTTTTCTTGGCTGACAAAAGCAAATGATTGGCTAAATTAAAGAGTTTTCAAAAAGGATTCCGCCCAGTGTAACCTTTCCAGGCTTTCGCGTGTAATCAAGGCAAACGAAAATTGCAATTGGATACAAATACACACAAATAACAAGGAGCACCAACATGCCAGTAAATTTCAATGCAGCAGCTCTAGACCCCTTCAGGAACGCGCAACTTCAGGGCGACAATGCAATAGCCAACTTCGATGCAAAGACAGGTGACATAAAGCAGGCGGGAACATACAAAGGCAAATTCATCGCCATGTTCCGCGGTGGCACAAGCAAGGCGCAAAACAACGCGGCCCGTACCGAGCTTCTGCGGTCTCTGGGACAGGCATTCGGCATTGAGGGAATGTCAGAGAAGGATGGCAAGGTCGCATTCTCGGACAAATTCATGGACAAGCTGGAGAAGATTCTGGGCAAGGACTTCAAGCGCTCGGACTTCGGCATAGCCGCAGACGGAACTGTTTCATCAGGCAAACCCCTCACGCAGAGGCGCATCACGGCGATACTGAACCGCGCAACGCTGGCTGGAAAAGCGGAATTCAACATCCCACTCTATGAGAAGAAACTTGCCGACATAAAAGGTAAAATCGACAGGTTGCCCGCAAATAATCCCATGAAAGAGGACTTGCAGAAGCACTTCACGAATGTCCAGAAGATCCTTGACTTCCTGAAGGACGAAATTGATGGTTTCATAACGAAAAGCGAGGCATACGATTTTTATGCCGAAATGAAGGAATTCGCTTCAATCAAAAAACAAGGTTTGACGGAATACGAGATGAACAACGCAACAACAGGCAAGAAAGAGCCAATGCAGGGCATTGGCGGAGCCATGGACTACCTGCAAAAGCGGGTGGGGCAGCTGTTCCACCTGGAACTGAATGCAAAGACGCCAGACCTTGTGACGAACTACGTTAAAAATGAGATGGAATCATTCGTGAAACTGTCAATTGACCTATTCAATGACTCCATCCAGGCGGACAAATTGAACGAC
>JAFSTJ010000325.1 GCA_017450525.1 Victivallales bacterium
ACAAGAGGAGTGCTTACTGCGCTTTCAATGAAATCCTTGAAATAGACTCCAGAAAGTGTCCAATCAAAGAAGTCAGGGTAAACAGCCGAATTTTTGAACGATGCATTTAGTTCCACGCCTTCTCCAACTTTCACGATTGGTATAGGATTTCCTACATTAGTTTCTCCTTGCCGTGTTATCACAACCTGCGCGGCAAGGAAAGCTCTTTCGGCAAGATTGGCAATTATAGCATCAAGGCCTTCATAATGGTAAAAAGGGATGATGATCAGCCTGTCATTGCCCTGTCTTTTCGCGTCCTTGGACTCTTCACCCGTTCCAGTTTTTTCATTGCAGCACTTGCAGCCGCGGGCATTCACCTTTGCGCCTGCAATTGGATGGCCAAATGCACACTCGCAAAATGGGTCTTCGCAGCCGCAGGAACACCCTTCGACCAACTGTTCCTCGGGCCAACCGATGGTGTAGGTCCTGCTTCCCGAAACGCTGACGGTGAAGTCGCCAGCTTGCACGTCCGCGCCACTGTCCCCTGTCGTGAAAGTGACGGTCTGGCCTGTCTTGCAGGGGGTATCGGAGCCGTTAAGATACCATTGGTACGTCGGTTCTCCCACGTCGGCGAGGAACTCGTTAGTCTCAAGTCCATATACGATGAAGTCATCGTCTATTGTCATCTGGATGGGTGAGCCGCAGGCGACGATCCCATCCTGCGGATTGCTGGTTATCAGGCCCACCCATGAGAATGACACCTCGGAATGGACTGAATGGATCACGCAGACGAACACGGCAAGAATGACTGGCAGAAGTCTTGTTCTCATTTTTGTCTCTCCTTTTGTTTCTTTTGTAAAGTTCCGTCTATTTTCCTGGGCATTGGAAGCCATTGCTTGATGCTCTGGGTGCGTTTCCTTGCATTTTCATCCTGCGAGGCCTCTAGATGGTTGGCGCAGAGTATTCTCATGCAATGCGACCACTGGCTTGCATTTGCAAAAGCAAGACTGTACATTATTTCATTTCCGTCGCTTTCAGTCATGTCCTTCAACTTCTCAAAGATACACGCAGTTGCAATCAAGCCCCAGGCAAAATCATTGTGCTCTATGCCATTCATCTCTGAAAGCCAGTCCAAGATTTCAGCCGAATCCAATTCCTTAAGGCGACCAAGAACTGCAGGAACAGCCTGATGAGAGGCAAAACACGCTTCTGCGGCGGAGGCATATAAATAAAGTCCTAAAGTACCTGCGGTATTGGAAAGCAATTCACTTTCATGCGATATAAGTTGCATAGCTGCGTCATGCCTTTTAATCCAGTCGCTGGTTCTTGCCACGTTATATAAATCCAGAAATCCCTTTGCCACTTCACCGTAAAGCGGAGAATCTGGTGTCTTTGCCGCTTGAAGTCTAGGGGCGTTCATTTGCCTGAATTTTGCGATGACTTCTTCTGGGATTTCATTCTGTTGCGACGGCTCGTTTCCTTGGGAAACATCAGTTGTTATAGCATTTATTTGGGCAAGATACCTACGAAGTTTATCAGACAGGACGCCGTCGTGGGACGGGAGCAACGGCGGAAGCGTATGGGATCTGTCAACGAAAACTCCAGAAACCGCCACGCAGGCACCACGGTGCTTGCAGAACCTTAACTTGAGCTTCCCCATGCCATTGAACATGAAGCGCTCATAAACGCCGCAGTCTGTTTTGCCAGCCCATGCGGCGTTCAGAAATGCCCCGCCTTCTGAGAACACCAAAACAGACTGCTGGCGCGGATGGGCGGTTGTCCGCCAGTCAAAGTCCATCAAGTATGCCGAGAAGAGGAACTCTGTTTCCGGAAGATTCTCAATATTGAGCAAAAGGTCGGGGCCTTCATCGTCAAATGGGTGCATCTCGCCATGGTCGTCCCACCATG
>JAFSTJ010000326.1 GCA_017450525.1 Victivallales bacterium
ATAGTCCCGTCCTCGCCGACGAGTTTTGCCTTCGCTCCCGTCGTCTGCTCAAAATCCTTAATGGCGGCCACAATGCTGTCCGTATGGATGCAGACGCCGATGATGCCGAGAAGGTTGCCCTCCCTCCCCCGGATTTTGCAGTTCACAAAAATGGAGATTTCTTCGTTGGCGAATTTGTCGGTGTCGATGTTGATGTCGTAATCACGACTGTGGGCGAGTGCCGCATTATACCACGCGCTTGCCATATCGTCAGAGAGGATGCGGTCAAAGCCTTTCTGGGAATAGAGTGCGTTGTTCTGCGTAAGCGAGAGGAAAGCCGCGTCGAAACCGTAGGTTCGCATGCAGCCGAGGAGGTAGTTCTTGATGACGGTTTCAAACTCCGCAGAATCATAGGATGTCGAATCGGAAAGGTAGGAAATCAGAAAGCCGTCATTGGCCATGGATGTGGAAACGCTGACTTCCTGAATGAACAGAGAGGAAAGCCTGGCGTAGATGCTTGATATCTCCAGTTCGGATTCATACCGCATGCGCCGCATTGCGTCGCCATTGAACTCGTAAAAGTACAGAATAGCGATGGCAGCGAAACCGGAAAACAGGATGAGAGCAATGACAAAATTCGTCTTGGCGAGCTTCGAGACTTTCACAAACATTCCAAGTATAGATTTATATGTATCTTGTACTCCGATGCGGGACTCCCGTCAACCGTATAGCCGCTGCCCACTGCGAGTCAGCTGAAAATCCTACCCGGAATATGTCGGCACCTTGCGGGGGCTGCTCTCCGCAGAGAAACCCGCTTCTCTGGGCGTTGCGGATTGACGGGCCGCCGGCAGGCGTCCGTAAATGCAATTCTGTCCGGCGTCCAATGGTTCCTGTCCGTAACGGGGCTAAATCAGGCAGGCTTTATTCCCAAGCGCCTTGGCATCATTGAGGGTTCCTGCTACCGTATAATCGAAAGGGCGTTGGCGGTTGTGGGCGTGACATGGCAGCGATGCCGCGTGCATTGGCTGCGGAATGCGTTGTCTCATGTTCCGAAGTCCTGCCAGGCCATAGTTGCCACGGCTCTCCGGCAGATATTTGTGCAGGTGGACAGCCGGGAGGCACATGCCACATGGCAGGCCACGGCCAGGTCCTTTGAGAAGAAATGGCCACGCCTTGCCGTGTTCATGGACAACAGCGAGTCAGACGTTCTTGCCTATATGGATTTTCCGCAAAATCACTGGAGCAAGATATACAGCACAAATCCTCTGGAACGTCTGAACAAGGAGGTGAAACGTCGCAGCGCCGTTGTCGGCATATTCCCCTGCAATGCCTCAATAGTGCGTCTCATCGGCGCGGTGCTCATGGAACAGAATGACGAGTGGCTGCTTCAGGACAGATACATGCCCAGGGAGTCCCTGGAACGGCTGACCGGCACGGCTAAGGAGCTCGCAGTGGCATAGGCGTAAAAAACATGGTGCGTTGCTGACCGCAAGACCGAGGAACCTAATTTACACCACCTTGACGGACGCTATCAGCATGGCAATGAAGGAAAGCATTATTTCATTATGGAATTATTCAAGTCAAGGGTGGGCAAAACGTTTCCTTTTGCGCTGGATAAAGTGGGTGAAGAAATCAGAACTCAAGCCAATGCAAAAAGCTGGCGAGATGCTAAAGAGACATTTTGAAAACCGTAGGCATTTCAAGACAGTCATCTACTTTTTTTGTGGAGGACTTAATCTTTACCCAGAAGTCCGGTGAAATGAGTTACCCACGGAAAACCCGGAAGGACCAAAAGTGTCTTCTGGAGCAAGCTGACCTGAGGGACTTTGGATTTCTTTTTGCCTTTCATGGTAGCACCGAATCACAAGTTTTTTAGTCATTTTTGCATCTTTCTTGTAATTTACAATACAGGATGGCAAGAAGATTGTCAATAAAATCAACAAAATACTTAAAATTCAGTGCCGACTATTCTAAGGAAGTAATCGGTAAACGGCATACGCTCCAAAGTGGATTGCACGTCAAAATGTAATGGTCAGCGCGAAACATAG
>JAFSTJ010000327.1 GCA_017450525.1 Victivallales bacterium
AAAACAGGTCGATTTAGGGGTAGGACTTCCGCTTAGCAGGAGAGAATGATTTGTAAAAATCCCTGCCACCTCGACCATCCATTTTCCATCAGCCTCAAGTCCTACCGTGGTCTTGAGGGCTTGTTGTTTCTGCGCTAACCTACCGTAAACAATTAGCCTGTACACGGACCCCTATTATCAGCGTGATGACGACCCCAAGTTCCAAGCCGCCTTGGCCGAAGTCAGAAAAACCGAGCAAAACAACCAATAACCATCATTGATGTCCAGTCAGTCTCCTGGAACTGACTGGACATTTCCAAGAAGCCAATGAATTACTCGAAACTCTCTCATACCATTTCGCAGGCCTTGCGCCATACCCCGCAGGACTATGGTCTTTGCCTGGATTCCCTTGGATTTGTCCCATGCGAAGAACTTTTTGCAGCCTTGGCAAAATGCAACGACGAATGGAAGAATCTTTCGGTTGAAGACATTGAGGCTGCTATGGCCTGTTCCACAAAACGAAGATTTGAGATTGTCGGCGATAAAATCCGCGCGACCTACGGTCATTCTGTTCCTGGAGTTTGTGCGGGAGAATTGATGGAACCTCCTGAAGTGCTCTATCATGGCACTACGACAGAGGCAGCCGCCATCATTGCCGTGGAAGGCTTGAAACCTATGGGACGGAACTATGTGCATTTGTCTGTTGACCCTGATGTGGCACAAATGGTCGCGAAGCGTCATGGACCGCAAACGGTCATTTTGAAAGTCAAGGCCAAGGAAGCATTTCTTAGTGGGATTCACTTTTGGTTTTGCAATGATACCACCTGGAACGCCGAATACCTCCCAACCACATTCTTAAATGCCAGGATACACGGATTCTTGGGAATCTTTGCCGCCATTTGATTTTTTTCGGGAAGAGAGCATCATCAAAGCGGTTCAAATCTGGAGTGTGGGTCCTGACGGCATCGACGAGGGTGGGCTCAACAAGAAAGCCGAATATGGTTCTGAACAGAAGAACAAGGATGACATAAGGTTCGTCATCCCCATACAATAAGAGTGCAAATGCTGCGACTTTCGGTATACCGCCCGTAACAGGTATCCACGCAGTCAGAAATTACCCACCAATTATGATGATTAAGGACATACCATTCTATCGTGAATCGAGGATGTTTGACAATAATCTGATCCGGCGTTTTTATTCCAGAAATTGGCGGCACAGGTTTCGGCGCGCAGAGAATTGGTAAAATAAAGAATGCAAAAAAGACAAGTGCAAAACAACTGCAATCCCCAGTAACCAGCATAACTTTTTTCTCTTTATTCTGCCATCTTGACCTTTATGGGACAGCTCTGATTATCCTTTGTTTTCTAATATAACGCCTTAACATGCGTTATCCAATATCGCTGTATAAATGCAAGAAAATGGGGAAGAATCACTGCGCTGGAGTTGATTTCCTCGCTATTTAAGGTAAATTAAAAACTGATAACCCATTGGAGAAACTGTGACGCGAAAGAGTTAAGTCTCTATTATGCATTGTCATCCAATGAGTCGCAAAATGACCTTCTTGCATTTCCCCGATTGGGGAGTTTTTCTTCACGGATTCAGGTATCTCATGATAGGGTAGACTGAAAGAGATGGGGATTCGTCCGATGAAATCTTTCCAATGAACGAGGACAATGCGCAGGAAAAAACGACAGCCCAAAATGGAAGAGAACGGAATCACAAGATGAAACTGGAACAACTGGTAACGGAATTCGCGGCAGCAGCGGGGATTGCAAACCCCGTCGCTGTTGAGGGCGTATGGAAGTTTTCTGCCGACGGCCACGTGTTCAGCATTGCGGAGGACGACTCGGGAAACGATGTCTGGATTTATGGGGAGATTCCCGCGCCTTCTCCTGAACGTGAGGCAGCGTTCCGCCAGGCGGCGTTGGAGGCAAATTTCTTTATGCAAGGGACGTGCGGCGCGGTGTTTTCAATCAACCCAGAGAGCGGTGCCTACACGCTCATGAAGTCCATGTCGCTAGGCACAGCCACGCAAGAGGATTTCTTCGCGTTTGTGGAGAAGTTTGTGAATACGCTCGCCACATGGCAGGAACTCTCCAATGCGACGAAGCAAGCCTCAGGGGGCGATGCACCGCAAGAAGCGCCCGGGGAACAGTCGAAGCCCAGGGATGAAAAGCCAGGGGAGTTTTCGGGGAATGACGCGGC
>JAFSTJ010000328.1 GCA_017450525.1 Victivallales bacterium
AAGATACTCATCGGCAACGAGAATGTGGAGGAGCGCTATGGCTCTCCTGATGATGCGGCTGTGCTGATTTCAGTTGGCGCACCATGCAAGGAGTTGAAGAAGGCATTCTCCAAATATGCGGTGGATTTTGCGAAGAAGGGCTTCTTGCATATCAACCAGGATGCGCCAGGCTTTGGCATTGAGGCGAAATGCGCCAAAGGCGCACTTTCACTGTTGGAGCATCTTGCGCTCAAGCTGGCGCTGAATACTATTTCCACTGGCGTGATGACCATGCTGGGGCGCGTAACAGGCAACTGGATGAGCTGGGTGGATTGCACCAACAAGAAACTGCTGGACAGGGGCACCAGATTATTGGTTGAACTGGGCGGCGTAGATTACCGCACCGCATGCGAAACATTGTTCGAGTCGATTGACGAGGTGGGGAAAATGAAGGGAACGAAGCCATCGCCTGTGCAGGTCGCCCTGGCAAAACTGCGGTAGTTTACGTGGGCGCCGAGGCGGCGCCCACATACTATTCAGATATTCTTTTTTAACGCAGAGGCGCAAAGGCGCAGAGGCGCAAAGAAACTTGAACAGTGGCTTTTGGCTTTTCTGCATTTATCGTATGGTTATGCAGAGGTCCTAAAGGACCGTTGATTTCTTGTTTTTGCGGCGGAGGCAAAACATGTTTTGCCTCCGCCGCAAAAATGGAAATCAGCGCTGCTTCAGCGCGGCTGCATAACCATCCGATAATCTGAGGCAATCTGGGCAAATCTGTGGATTAAAGTAATCTCTGCGCCTCTGCGCCTTTGCGCCTCTGCGTTAAAGATGAGGTATGAACAGTTACAAAAGGAGAAAATATGGCAAAGAATGTTCCAGAATGGTGGATAAGTTCCAACGAGGCGGTCAAGGAATATCTCTACCGCGTTGCGAGTAAGGGGAAGGTTTCTGTAGCGGGGCATTCCGCAGGCGGCAGGGAAATATTGATGTACGAGTATGGCGAGAAGGAAGAGCTGCCGCAGAAGGTCAGTTTCTCCTCTGCGTATGCGGCGAAGAAGCCAGAGTTGTACACCCGTGCTTCAGAGCGAAAGAAGCCTGTGCTATTTATCTACGCGGCGATACACGGCGCGGAAATCGAAGGATGTGCAGCGCTCATGAATCTTGTGAACCTGTTGGAGAAGGGCTATGATTTGCTTGGCAGGGAGAACGAGGCGTTGCTGTCACTGGCAAAGCAGTATCGGCTGGTGATGGTGCCATTGAGCCAGCCTGACGGCAGGGCGCGCTTCAAGTTGGATGCCTTGCAGGGCGAAAGCCTGGAGACATTCCAGTTCTATGCGCATGGCATTTGGAAGGATGGTAGGCCCTGCACATATCCAGGGCACAAGGAGATCATGCCTCTGCCCGTTTCCGAAATGAAACAACTGGGCGCATATTTCAACGACAATGGTGTGAATTGCCAGCATGATGACTTTTTCGGCGACATGCAGCCTGAGGTCAGGACATTGGTGGATATTGTGCACGCGGAAAGGCCCGACTGCATTCTTTCCTGCCATAGTTGCGAGGCTGAGCCAGGCATGAGCTGCCCCGCGTTCAGCACTACGCCAGCGGCTGACATGATGACTATCCAGATCTCCAATCTCACCATAACGCACCAGACCGCCTGCAACTTACGGCCATACTGCAACATCAACATCAAGAAGCACAATTATTTCCTGTTACAGGACATATTGTACTTTGCCTCGGGTGCGCTCCCATTGATGTATGAATTCCAGCATGGCTGTGACAATTTCCCATATACCCTCCAGGAAATTATTGACACGGGGCTGATTCTGTTTGAGGAAATCATGCGCTTCGGTGCGAAGAACAAGTTCATGCCCCGCTTCTAATGATAGGTGAGTCACCAGATGATGTTAATCGTGGAGCAAACGCAAATACAACGAATTGACAAATGCAAAGTTAGGTGGGTCCCCAGATAATGTTAATCGCGGAACAAACAGTTGTTTATTGCCTCTACGCGCGTACATTGTTTGGGATACTTCCCCCACCCGCCTTCCGCTACTAACATAGCCTGGAAAAAGCCGATTCGCAAGGGGGAAAATAAAGATGTTATCATTACTGCACATTTTAGTGAATTCAATATAAAAACATAAATTTACTATAAAAAGCCAAATAACGCTTCGATATGCCTGAATAATCAACACAGATATCCCATATCACAATTGATCTTTCTATAGGAAATTAGTAGGAGCGAAATCTGACAAAATCACTTTTCAGATATACCTAAAAAGTTAGTAATTGGTCACCCCCCTCTTGTGTTTCCATACGCGGGTGGCGTCCATGTTCGCGGCTCATGGCCGCGAACTCAGGATGTTGGATTGCCAAACGCAAATGAGGGCACACTGTCCATGCAAACCCAATGGTGGCTGGAAGTCCCGCGTCCTGAGTTCGCGGCTCATGGCCGCGAACATGGACGCCACCCATGGGTACACAAATGGGAGATTGGCCCATTACAAAAGTTATGGGATGGGCGAATTTGGCGTAATGCCCATCACGATGACACCGCCACGCTTGTATTGCAAGCCTTGGATGAAT
>JAFSTJ010000329.1 GCA_017450525.1 Victivallales bacterium
CTACCAGGGCATCCCCGTCATGCCTACTTTCCACCCTGCCTTCCTCCTACGCCAAGAAGCCGCCAAACGCGATGCCTGGCACGACCTCCAGCTCGTCATGCAACGCCTCAAAGACAGGGGATAACAAAGACGCCGGAGGTAATGACGACGGCCGTCGTCGAAAAAACGCCCCATTCCGCAAGACACCGATTGCATTTATTGGGTACTGAATAGTTACATTTATTTCCCCCAAAAAAACATTTTTTCATTTTTCTTGTAAGATTTGAAAGAAAGTGCCGTATAAGTATAATGAGGAAGGATTGAACACACAAAAAAGCAGTATGATCAAAACAACACAAGAACTGAAGAGTGCAATCAATGGCATCCTGCGGGTCTATTGTTCCAGCAAGGAGAGCGAAGCATTTTTTGCAGAATCCATTAAAATATACCAAAAGCAGTTGGAACGACTGGAGAGCAATTACGTCAGGATAGCCATCATCGGCATTACCAGCAGCGGCAAATCGACCCTGCTGAACTCCATCCTCGGCGAGAAACTCCTGCCGACAGCCGTGGCCCCCAGTTCTAGCAAACAGGTCGTATGTGGCTATGCAAGTGAAAAGTATGCTAAGGTAATCTTCGAAGAAGGCTCTGGCAAAAAGGACAGAATTATCAAATCCAACATTTTAAGCGAGATTTCACGGTACGGCGACGAAAAATGCAATCCCCACAACCGTGAACATGTCGCGGAACTTCAGGTTTTCTCGCCAAACTACAAGTTCCGTAGAGAGCTGCTCTTCATCGACACGCCTGGACTGGATGCCTACGGCCTGACAGAGCACGAGGACATTACCATGAAACTCGTGCTCCCCTCCGTTGATATGGTGCTTTTCCTCACCAACGTCAAATGTGACTCCGACAAGCAGAACCTTGATTCCATAGACCGATGCACGACAGATGACAAGCCCCTGGTAGTCGTCCAGAACAAAATCGATTCCATCGAGGAGAAGCGCAGCAAGCAGTATGGTGTCGAAAAGACCAAGGAACAGGTGAAGCAGGACCACTTCAACCGGTTGCATAAGCTTCTGCAAAACGCGAAGAAACGCTCTGTCCAAACTGCCCCGATTGTCCAGGTATCAGCAAAGCTGCCATGGGCAGAAAGCAATCTTGAAGAGTTGCAAAGGGTTATGTCCGAGCAGGTTGACCGTAATCTTGACAGGTTTCTTCAGTTGTATCTCAACCAATTCTGGAATCGCCTGCAAAAGGACTACGCTGCCCTTCAGAACCTCCGCAAAAGCCAGGCTGAACGGGACAAAAGCCTGGCAGCAACATGCAAAGAGTATAATGGTTATGAAACCCACATCAATGCTGTCAATTCATTGCTCGAAGAAATCAACGACACCCTTGAAGCAAAACTGAACTCTCTGCTTGACAAGGCAATGCAGCTCATTGTCAGCATCAACAGCATAACTACAGGCAAAAGCAGCTTTGACGCTGTTTTCGGAAGAATCAGTAATCGCTTTGGGAATAATAGAGGAACTAGTGCCAGAACCTCTGCTACCCTAGTTGATAAGCTCAATGACATATTAAGCGTTCCATCTATTGAAAAGACTTTGGATGAGGATGAACTGCCGTCAAATATAAATCGGGAACTAGAAGCATTTAAGAGCGAATTAGAGGAGATAACACCCTTTTTCAGTTCCTCCATTACCAAAGTTCAACAAGCTCTCAAAACGTGCTGCGGGGAATTGAATATGCTTGAGAGGGAGATTGTCAACATCCATCCCGTTGGCACGTTCTCCATTATCAGGGAAAGCTATAAAACGACAAGAACGAAACCTAGAACGGAAAGACGCAAAAAATCAGGAGTCTGGAATTGGCTCAAAGGCTTGTTTGGCAAGGAAGAATATGAGACCGTTACAGTTGGATATGATACCATTAATTGTACCGACCTTGGCAGCCTTCTTGATTATATAAAGTCTAACAGTGCAAGTATCAACAAATTCATCCATGAAAAGCTAAAAAAGTTCAACAACGACACTGATTTCAGCATAGATAAATTGGAGGAAAAGCTAGAGAGCATGCGCAAACAGTCGGAGACACAAAACCAGGGCACCCTGGCGACGGAGACACTCAATGCACTCCTCAAGGCGGTAACGAGCCAGTTGCCAGCCCCCTCTGACCAGACAGTGCCACAGGAAATAACGAATACACCTCCAGCACCTCGTCCTGTTGTCACGGATACCTCAAAAGAACTGGAGTGCAAACCGATAGAGAAGGCAATCTTCACCCTGGCGCAGAGCCAGGCACTGAACCTTACACGACGCTATATGCAACAGATTGTTGACAAAGTGCAACCCACGGGGCAGATACTCATCTGCGGCTGGGACAGTGAAAAGCTAGCCAACTTCTGCAACTACTTCTTTGCAGAGGGGCAGAACGTGAGATGCGTGAACTTCAACACGACAAAACCTCCAACTACGGCTATGACAGGAAAGCTGGTTTTCCTAATTGTAAACGCTGAGCAGAAAGGCAGTGCAGAAAATAAACTCCATATGGCGGCAGTTCAAAGCTTCCTGAACAACGTGATTAGAAATGGCAAGTTGGCGTGGGTGATGGACAGCGTGAAGGGGCTCGCAAATTGGCGAAAACCGAACGAGGACACCCTAGCGGAGGCATTCCATGAAATGATCAAAATGGCAGAAGCCTTCACAAGCCCTTTCCAAAGCATGCCTTACGACTTCATGGCGTGCGACAGTGAACTTTACTACTCCGTCCTCTTCCATGAGTTGTATTTCACCAGACTGGACACGGAATACAAAAAACAACAACTCATCCAGGCATTTGGCGATGTATTCCATCTGAATAATGAGCGCAAGAATATGACTGGCAGTTACTTGAATAAATATTCCAACTTAATGGGCAAATAGACATGGCGAAAAAAGCAACATCTTCCACAGGATTTCGATGGTTTGGTAGCCTCCTGGGCGACATCGCTTCGCAAGCAACCTCCGCATCCGAGCGTTTGGCAAAATCCTCCAGCACGAAAAAGATAGCCCCAGCAAAAGCTACGCCATCGAAGAGCAAGGCAGCTACGCCTGTGAAACTAGACAAAGGCAAATCAGCCAGCTCAAGCACAGCCTCCAAGAAAGCCACACCCCAAACGGCAGCAAGCAGCACGGACAAGAAAGCGGCTTCGAAAAAGGCACTGGAAACCGTGAAGAGCAAGAGTGTCACCACGGCAAAAAAAGCCAAACCAGCCAAGACCACCACTGTGTCATCTTCCAAGAAAACCGCTACAACGACAGCCAAGAAAGCGAATGCCACGCCAACAGAAGTCATGGAGCAGCCAGTTGCAGCCCCTCCCTCCACGTTGACCGTACCCGAATCCACGACATCCTCGACGCCTCTTGAAAGCATAAAGGTCATTATGGACGAGCAATCAGAGCTATCCTTGAAGCTATTAAGGGGCAGCCTGGAAGAGCTTCTGACGCCGCTTGGCAAAATAGAAGAGCTATTTTCAAAACTCGAATCCTTGCAAGAGGAAGTGCAACGCCTGGGCAGCCAGTTGAACTCCCTTCGAAGTGACCTTGATGACGGCCTGGAGGAGCTCAAGCAAAGCGTTCGTCATAAAGCAGCCAATTCCTGAGAGGAGATTCGCTAGATATGTTGGAAAATGTGAAAATCATAATGGATGAGACTTCCAAGCAGAGCCTTGACACTCTGCGCGGAAACCTGTCGGAATTGCTAGCGCCTTTGGAGGAACTGCCTCAGCGGCTGGATGCAAAATTGGATGGAATCAAAGATGAAATCGGTAATCTTTCCGACGACACCCGCAAACGATTCGAAGACCTGGAGGAAGCCATGGACCTCTCCCCACTGCGTAAAGATTTGAGAAACCTCGCAGAGGGGCAGGCAACTCTCATCAAGAAACTGGATGCCATCTCCAAAGCTCTGGATGATTTCGAAGCATCCTTTACCCAAATTGACTGGGACAGCCCAATCAAAAAAGCAAGCGAATAGCTATCCTAGAGAAAGCAAACAAAAGTAATAAGGAGTTCCAATGCAGAACTTTGCAGAAATGTTAAGCCAAAGCCTTGTCAATCCCATCAAGGAGCGTCTAAACGGCTTGAAGACAGCAAACCAGGCCAATGCGGAGGCCATCGACAAACTCTCCAAGCAGTTGACCGAAACCAATGAACGCCAGGCCGAAATCGGCAAAAAGCTTGATGAGGTCGATAAGGCACTCCAGACGCTCACCTCTCGTGTGGACCAGCTCGTGAGGCAATTCATCGAATGCAAGGAGACGCAGGCCATGCTCATCTCGGCTCTGGAAGGTTTGAAGTGGAATGACCAAGAGGAAAGCACAGTCGATCAGCCCACCCCGTAACACCCATCATCAGATATGGACAAAGACAAAGGTAAAAAACTGCGGGAACAGCTTCATTCGCATCTTGTCGCACCGATTAAAGAGGAGTTGAAAACAACCAATGCCTCCATCACCAGACTGCGGTGGCGCCTACTGATATTGAAAGCTGTCCTGGTGCTTGGCATCTGCCTCCACCTATGGTGCGGCTTTATGGAAACGCACTCCTGGCTCTGGCTCCTCTACATAATCGCACTCATCGTCATTTGAAGGAGATAATCAACAACATGGATACAAGACATTTCTACACTGACGCAAACATCTTCGCACTGATTTCACAGTTCATCGACATAGACAAGACAGCCGAATTGAAAGCCGCCTTTGACAAGGCCGCTGAAACCCTCGGCAAGACAGAGTGCCGCATCCCTGTACTTGGCACGCAGGGCGCAGGCAAAAGTTCTTTCCTCAACGCTATCCTCTTCGGCGACATCCTTCTCCCTGTCGATGCAGACGAGACAACCTGCATCCCCACGGAAGTCCGCTATGGCGATAACGTGCAGCCGAAGGCTGTTGTCCACTTCCAGGACGGACGCCAAAAGGAGGCTGTCTGTACAGAAAAGGGGCTGGCCGAATATGTCCACCAGGACAGGAATCCAGGCAACGACAAACATGTCTCCCACATTGAGATCCGCTGCAAGAGTGACTTGCTGAAGAAGGGCATCATCCTTGTGGATTTGCCTGGCGTGGGCAGCCTGACGTTGGCAAACCAGAAAACGACGCTTGACTACCTGAAGAAGTCCTCCGCCGCCATCTTCATGCTGCGCACCGTACCGCCCATCACCAAGAGCGAGGCGGTCTTTGTACAGAGTGCCCTTCCCCTGATTAACAAGGTTTTCTGGGTACAGAACCAGTGGACGGACGAATCTGCCGAAGAAGTCCAGGACGGCTGCGAAGACAACGAGAAGAAAATCAAAGACATCGCCAACCGTGTCCACAAGCCCGAAGGCTATGCGACACGCCCCATTGTCGTCTGCGTGAAGAAGGCTCTTGACGGACGCATCGATGACAATGAAAAGATGGTCAAGCAGTCCCAAATCGAGCCCTTCATCGACACAATTGTCGAGTTTGCAGCACACTGGCAAGGCGACATCCAGGCGAACCTCCGCCAGGAGGCGCAAACATTTATCGCCTCTGCACAAGCCACCGCCACGGAACAGCAGTCAAACTATGAAAAGATTCTTTCTGGTGAAGAAGACAAGGCAAAGGCTGAATTGGAGAGGCAATACGAAGAAGCTGAAAAAACAAAACGTGAAAATAAAGATAGAATCACTAAAGTCAGAGATTTTGTCGATGGCGAAAAAGCAACCTTGCGCCACAATATAACGGAGCATGTGCGCAAGGGAGCCGAAGAGTTGAGGAATCATGTACGCGAAATCATCGACAACGGCCTGACGGGGGGTGAAAGGCTTGCAAAAGCCTATAACGACAACGCCAAGGCAGTCCATGAGGAGATTTTCCAAGAACTACAGCCTTCTTTCCTCTCCTTGGTAGAACAGACTACGCAAATCATTTCAGACCTGAAACCAGTTTCACTCACCAAAGAAGAACTTGATATTCATGGCGATTTTTCAGACAAAGGAGACAAGGTTATCATCGCTCATGGAGGTAAAATCGGTA
>JAFSTJ010000330.1 GCA_017450525.1 Victivallales bacterium
ATGCAATCCTCTGGGGGAGCTTGTTTATCTTCTTCACCGTGATACCAGTGATCAGATTCAACAACACATCGATATTGACACGCTCCTTGCCTTTCCTCCCATTTGCCAACTGTATGACCTTGAAAATATCACCCTGAACACGTTTGTTTGTGACCTCAAGCTGGCCAAGCTTGCCAACTATTTTGCCGACTGACTCCTCCTTGAGTGAAAGAACTGTCTTTTTGGATGCGACAGGCTCTTCCACAACAGTGAACCCACCTGCCCCGCCCACAGTGAAGTCCGATCCACATTTAGGGCACTTGATTTTTTTCCCAGACAGAGAATCTGGGCCTTCACTGCTGAACCCGCAGCTTTCACATGTTATCTTCATTTTCTTCTCCTGTTATCATCTCCCCATTAATCAATACAGAACCGCAACTTTGTCGCTTGCCGACCACTCGACATTATGTACTCGCGCGGGGAAGCACTAGTACAAGTTCCGTTCCCAGACACCTGCCCAGAAATAGCTAAAAAAGATGATATTGAACCTGTCACATTTAGCGATGAACCTCGCCATATCTCGTCTCTGACTCTCATCCTGACAAGTCCTTTCTTTCAATGTCATGATATTCATAGTTCAACGGGAAAAGCTGAAAAACCTTTTGGGATGTTTGTCAAGCATCTTTAAGAATGCCAGGCCAACCGCCACCTCCGGATTCCGACTATACAGTTCAAAATCTACCTCTTCTCCGTTGTTGAGTCGAAAAGAGCGGTCATAGAATTTGACTTGATACCCCTTGTGAACATCCTTATATGTCCAAATACATGTCCGGATTTCTCCATTTTCATTTTCCTCTGTCGTGACATTACGCTCCAGGTCCGGGATTTCTTTGAACCCATCCACCAGATTTCTGGCAAATTCCTCGGCCGAAACGCCCCGCGCGTTGAAAAACCGAGTCAGTCCATCCTCATTGTAATACACTTCTTTCACTTTGTGGGTGTCATCAAACCAGACAAAACACATCGCCTTCAATTTATCTGTGTACCCGTCAGGTTCCCAAACACCTATTTTGATTAACGGTTGCGGATTGAAGCTCGTATTTATCGAATGCGCACGAAATCCAAGCCAAAAATCTATAATGTCCTTTTTAGTGACAGCCACCCGCCCGTTATGCAAAACAAGCCGAACCCATACTGGAGCGCCCATGTCAGTCAGCCCCTTTTCAAGAAATAGCTCTTTCCTTTTAGGCTGGCCGATGCCAAATTGTTCCACTGTATCGGACAAATCTGTCTTATTCGTAAAAACAATCTCTTCTATCTTCCCACTACGATTTCCCAATAACTTCCACTCCGTCAGATAGGTTGTCGAGAGCAAATCCACAGCTTTGACAGGCGAAGGCATAGGAAACATGTCGCACAACTCCGATTTAAGGTCATATCCGCGAGGAAGAAGAACTCCATCGGCCTTCTCCCCCTTATATCCAGGCGCGTTTGGATCATAAAGGCATCCATCGTCCCAACTCTGCCATCGAAGAAACCGTTCGACGTCTTTTTCCGCTTGCTGAATAAGCTCTGCATTGGTTGGATCCGCAATCTTTTCACTGACCGGACGACAATCTTCGATCCCTAGATCATTTGACGCAGAAACAATCTGAAGGCAGGCTTTAAGCGCGTCACTGTCTGGCATACCAATGTACAGATTGTCAACGGCAAAAGTTCCCTTGGGAACCGAAATCTTATTAGATATTTCTTCGGTTGTGGCATCAGATGCAGTTCTACCATGTTTGGCATCATCACCTCCTGTAACAACAGAAAGCAACAGCAAAGAAACGACTGAAGCAGATACCAAGGCTGCCTTGCCAGTTGTTCCACTCCTCCATAGATTCACGAACATGCTCTTAACTTTCGGGAAACCCGTTGTGCCTTCGTCGGCCTTAAAATTAGCCTTGATTTCAGACAGTGCAACCTTGGCTTTTGCCGCCGCTTCGCCCAATCGCGCTTTTACTTTTTCCTTGTCCATCTTTTTTCTCCTGTTTACAGAGCCCCACTTACGACATCCAGAACCACGACTTAATCGCTTGCCGACAACTCGACATTATGTACTCGCGCGGGGTTTCGCTAGTACAAGTTCCAATCTCAGGCACCTGCCCAGAAATAGCCCAAACAGACCATCTTGAACCTGATGCATTCAACGATGACCTACGACACATCTCAAATCTAATGTGCTCAAACATGACCTTTCACCTCCTCACAAACAGCCTCATCAGTAACAAAAGCACCGCATCAACCAACACCGCAAACGCCATCAGCGAATGCACGAGAAACAACTGCGGCAGCAGCGCATGGAGTCCGGAAGCATACCAATCGCGCACCACAGGTATCATTCCAGAAAGCAGTAGCACTGCAACGACACAAAGCAATCCCTTCCACATGGACGCTACATCAACATCGCTAAGGCCGATTTCCGACGCCACGCAGAAAACGAGGCAGAACCAGAGCGCCGCCAGCCACCATGACGAAAATGCATCGCCACTCAGGCTGAACAGCAGACTCTTACTGGACTTGAAGCAAGCCCAAATATAATCAAGAAATCCAGGCAAGGCATCATTTGAAAAGTAATCGCCATAATTTGCCACCGTCGCCGTGCCGGTGAAAAGTTTAGTGAGACCGACGATCACTATGCAACCAAACCAAATCGGACCTGTTGCGATCACCAGATTTGATACTGCCCCCTTCCATCCGCTCTTGCTTTCATGCATTACATATCCGAGCGTACCGTCTTCGCCAATCCTGAACGGCACAAACTTGGTGATGCGGCAGAATGTGAGCAGGCAACCAAGCGCATGTCCGGTTTCATGGCATGCGACTCCGGGCGAGACGAGGTACCAGTACGCGTTTCCCAACCGGCTCACGCCAGACTTCCTAATCCCGCTACCGATCCATTGCAACAACAACGCAAACCCGAACGGCACCCCCAGAAGAAATGCCAGCAACTTTAAACTCTGCATCAGTGAATTAATCATGAAACTCAAAGCTCATTTCTTGCAACAAAGGGCTGCGATTATGCACCGCACCGGAACACCTGTTATCGGATCGACCCTATCCAACTTCAACCATCTGGTTTTAGATGAATCAACGGGCAAGATTGTGTCTAATGGCTCCACCTTGACAACCTTCCTGCATCAATGAAATCAAAAATTCAGCTTCAGCCAGTTGAGCATACCAACCAATCTCTTCACCTTCCCATCCTCCCCTGGCAACATCTTGGCCTGAACATAGATCTTTTCGTCTGCCGTCAGCGTCGTTTCATACTCGTACCTAACCAAAACGGACGTATTCTCCGGTGAACCTTTCTTGGTCATCCGCACATCGGCCGTTCCCTGATAGTGGTTCTTGTCCAACTGATCAAACAGGACGATCTGAACCTTACCAAACGTCACATAATCCTTCAACTTCCCATTTTCAGCAACGATTTGTCTGATCAGCGACGCCGTCTGTCTCTTAATTTCCGATTTAGAAGGTCCCATGAGCGCAGGAATGTTGACATCTCCATCTTCATTCCCAACAAATAGCAAACCCGCATAGATCCCCAGTCCCAACGCAACAACGCCCGCAAGAATGCTGACAACCAGCTTTCCAATTACACCCAAGCGGATACGCTCTGGCTTCTTCTCCGACATGTCCGCCGCTAGAGCTGGCGCAGGAATCGGCGTCTCTGTCGAGGTCGAAGCATCCGCCACAGGGCCGATGGAAGCTCCGCACTGGGAACAGAAACGAGACGCATCATCCAACTGACAACCACATTTCGAACAAAACATTTCCAATACTCTCCTTCTTGTTTAATGATTCGTACCACTAGTGATTTGACACCATCGCCGTGCCGGCAAATCGCCTGGCAAGAGCCACAATCACGATACAACCAAACCAGATCGGCCCAGTTGCGATCACCAGGTTAGACACCGCACCTTTCCATCCGCTCTTAACTTCATGCTGCACATATCCAAGCGTTCCGTCTTCGCCTATCCTGAACGGCACAAACTTGGTGATGCAGCAGAATGTGAGCAGGCAACCAAGCGCATGTCCGGTTTCATGGCATGCGACCCCTGGGGAGACGAGATACCAGTACGCATTTCCCAATCGGCTCACGCCCGACTTCCTGATTCCACTTCCTATCCACTGCAACAACAACGCAAACCCGAACGGAACCCCCATCAGAAAGGCCAGCAATTTTAAACTCTGTAGCAACGAATTAATCATAAAAGACTTGTCTTTTTACCATGCGCTACCAGTTACTTAATGCCATTTAATTTGAAATACCAATCCAGACCAGCGGCATTCGATTTGAAACCAAGTTTTTTGCAACAATCCCGAACACCTTTCCAGGCCCATGGATCATCACTGTTGAATTTCAGAGCCTGAATGTAGGCTATCATCGCATCTTCAGGTTTATTCATTGCCTTCAACACACCTCCAAGATAAGCCCATTTCTTCTCTCCTATTGGGTTGGTACTAATTGATTCAGCAAGAAGAGTCAATATCTTCGGGACATCCTTCCCCTTCCTATATAGCTCCTCTGCCTTTACAAATCTGCCTCCATCATCCTCTGACCAGTTCGGGTAGAACAGATTTGATTCTCTTTTTTTATGCGTTGACCAAAGTAGATTTGGATACTTGGAGAAGACAGAGTCCTTCGTAGGCGTCCAATTGATAACCCTATTTACTTCCGATACGCCGTCCTTCTCATCCTCGTTAGCGTTTTCCAATTCATATTTACCCGTATTTAAAATAAAATCAACTATTGGACAACCAAGCATGACATTGAACTTGCGCTTTTCAGCTAGCGTCTTGAAATTTCCATAGGTCGCCTTCAATAATTTCAGCCAATCTTCAACAGACCGTTCATTGACACTATGTGCCCTTTTTGAGGCAGAGGCTTTCGCCGCCTTCAGGACTGTTGCATCGAAAGCAATAACCTGACTATGTTTACCATCTTTTTCCTCTTCTTTCACCACAGAACTCGGGACTTCTGGCAAGCTAAATTCTGTTTCTGGTGTAAGCCATGTCGTCAAAGCCTTTGAAAACGGTGAATTTGTACAAGCAATCACGGGTGGTTCCACATATTTCTGAATGGCATCCATCAATGCACTCATTTCAAGAGACTCGCGATCGTCGGAACTAACATCTTTGTCAACACTCCATTTAACCTCCATGAAAACATAATCGCCTACCTCTTTGAAAGTCGACAAATTCAAAGACGAGGAGGACTCGCCGTAGACACGACGAGCCTCCTCGGGAGTAAATGCGGCAAACAGTGTCATCTGCCATATGCCAACAAACATCAGTATTAGGCACTTTAGATTCATCCATTTACTCCTTGTGAAAGTGTCTCAAGACTGACACCCAGACATCATTAATCGTCATCGTCCGTAATCATCTGCGCACCCTTAC
>JAFSTJ010000027.1 GCA_017450525.1 Victivallales bacterium
CTAGGCAAGAAGCCAAAGGAGCAGTATCCAGACTGGGCATCATACGCCATTGCGCTCATGGGAAACTGGAAACGGCTGGATGACAGGCAACGCAAAATCGCACTGGATGCAATGGAAGGCTCGCCTGTGAATCTGTGCAGCAACATCCTGATCGCGATACGCAGCAACACGGAGGAGGCACTGCGTGCGCACCAGGCAGCAATGGCACAGCTTGGGCTATCGCCCTCAAACGACGTGCTCATGTCATATATGGGCAATCTTGACATAAAATATGCAGAGAAAGGCGGAACACATTCCCCTTGCCTCGGTCTAAAGGAAATATTTGCAATTTTTAGTTCCATAAATATAAACCCCAAAACAGGAAGGTAGAAAATGAGTTTCAAGAAGATTCTAGTGCTTGCCGCAATAGCTGCAGCAATGCCATTCGCAATGGCTGACGAAACCAAGAAGCCCGAGGTCAAGGAAGCACCTAAGGCGGAGGTCAAGGAAGCACCTAAGGCGGAGGCGCCAGCTCAGCCCAAAGTTGATGAGGCTGCAATTGACAAGATGCTGGCCGCCATTCCAGAAGTTGCCGCAACATACGAAGGTGGACAGGTGACGGGCAAGGAAATACGCGATTTTCTGCGTCCGCAAATCATCGAGGCTGCAAAGGCTGGTCATACGCTAAATCAGGAACAACTGCTCGGCGCAGCCGCAAACTATGCAAACCAGGTGATGCTTCAGAACTTGCTGGCAATTGAGGCAAAATCCAAGGGATTCAAGCCTGACATGGATGCAGCGAAAAAGCAGTTTGAGGAAATCAAGACGGCCAATGGCGCGGAAAATGTCCAGAAGATGATCAAGACCATGGGCATGACAGAAGAGACCCTGATGGCCAAACTAGCCGAAAGCGCAATGATAGAGGCGTTCTTCCAGTCACAGGTCAAAGTGGAAGAAAACGCAGCTAAGAAGTTCTACGATGACAATCCGCAGCATTTCACCACATACAATGCCTCGCACATATTAGCCATGTTCCCAGGAGCAAAGGAAGGCAAGCAGCCCACAGCCGATGAGGACAAGGCGACTCTTGAGAAATTGCAGAAAGCGCAGAAGGAACTGGCTGACGGCAAGGACTTCGCAGAGGTGGCAAAGACCCACAGCGACTGCCCATCCAAGGAACAAGGTGGCAACCTGGGCACTTTTGCTCCAGGGCAGATGGTGCCTGAATTCGAGGAGGCTCTCAAGAAGATGAAGGCAGGTGAAATCAGCCAGCCAGTCAAGACACAATTTGGCTATCACATCATCAAGGCAGGAGAAACAAAAGTCGCCTCCTTCGATGAAGTGAAAGACAACATCAACCAGCATTTGCAAGGCCAGGAAATGAACAAGCTTGCAAAGCAGGTCATCGACAAGATAATTGCCGAAAAGAAGGCTAAGGTCCTCATCGAGCCACCAAAGAAATAACACCCGATAATGTGCGCCCCGAGTAGGGCGCACTCAACTCGCCCTGGCGAAAACCTAACGCTGGGAAATAACTCAGTTATATTGAAAACCTTTGCCCCTGAAGAGATTCAGGGGCTTTTATTATGCCCTGGTGCACCTGTATTTCCCTGGTGCCCTGCCTGAATGTGAAGTCAGGCGTTCTTCCATACGTCCACTGGAATGACTGGAACTGTGCCATTGCCTCTGGTGAGGGAGGTGGCGGTGGCTGCGGATAATCGTCTATCTCCGATTGTAGCATTATCGCGCTGCATACATCGCTAATAAGAACGCCTGGCACAAAGTCCGTGATGTTTTTTACAGGTGCACGTACGGAAGGCACCGTGGATGTAATAAACTCGCAATCTTCACGCATACGCAATGCGCGGGACAACCTGTGCAAGTCCGAATTGACTAAAATGCATCCATGCGCCATGGCTGTGCGAGAATTAACTGCAAATGCAGAGCCTGACAATTTGTAGTCGCCTGCATAAATGCTGCGTTGCCCGCTTATATATGCCTCCACGCCCAGGGAGCAGATGGCGTCCTTGACAATGCTCACCAGTTTGTCGGGATCATAGCCTTCGCGTGGAACAAAAAAGGAGTAGTTCAGATTTCCCTCGTCGTGCACGACCGTGCCGCCGCCCGAAAAGCGGCGCAATATGCTGATTCCATTAGCCTCGCACCAGGATATGTCTGCTTCCATCCATGGATTCTGGCTGCGCCCAAACACTACAGTTGGCGAATTTACGTAAAAAAACAGTATCGTCTCGCCACAGTCTGACTTGTAAAAGCCCTCCTCTATCGCAGCATTTGCGTATGGATTGGAGCTTTCTGATATAAATATCTTCATTGTTCGCAGCGCCCGCGGCCTCAATGCATTTCCAATAGCAACGCCACTTCATCGCACTGCTCCTTTTTGGGACAGGCGAGGCAGTCATTCTGCACCTTTGACGGGAATCGCATCAATGACACGACAAAGAAGCCCAGTCGGATAAACAGGTTCGGGCGCATGGTCAAAGTAAACACTCTGCGGGCATTGCGCTCCCTTGCCAAATCCAGCACGGCGGAGACAAGACGGCTTCCAAGCCCGCGTCCCTCGCAATCCGTGGCAACAGTCAGGGAACGCACTTCCTCAAGTCCATTGTCAAAGTTTCTCAATGCCACGGTCCCCACAATTCTTCCATGGCTTTTTGCTACAATGAAATCATGCAGATTATCTGCGATATCCGCTTCCGAGCGAGGCAGAATCAGACGTTTCAGCACAAATGGCTCAAATGAACGGACTATCGCCTTGACATCTGACATTTCAGGACGGCATATCTCCACATCAAGGGAAGCAGCCTCTTCAACATGTATTCCACGCAATCTCTCACGCGCCGCAGCACGCAGGACTGCCATGTTTTCGCCTTTCATGGCATTCAGCATCTCCGCCACCTTGTCAGAAGTTGCGGGAACAGACGCATTTGCCAGAATGCAGGGGCAGGCCTCCAACGTAATCAGCGGCACCTTGCAATCAAACTTTTCCATCATTGCGAGAAGCCCCGCAAAACCGCCTGCCCCGCTCCAATCCATGCAATTCACTATGGGCAATTCCGCAGACGAGGCAAGTTCAAAATAGCGAAAGGCCTTGAGAAAATCGCTTCTGGCAAGAGCGCCGTTCCCATACACCAGCATGGCATGGCTCATGCCTATTTCCGCAAAGCCCCCCTGGACAGCTGCATCATCCGCCAGCAAGGAGAAAAAACGACTGGTCAAATCTTCTGGAAACACAGACATTTTCATTCGGTGATTAGCACCTTGATTTCTGTTTCCTTGAATGAATTGGGGATGAAATCGTAGAGTTCTTCGACTTCTTCGTTAAGCATGCGAATGCAGCCAAGGCTGGCAGGCTTGCCAATGTTCTCTGGCTCGGTGGTGCCATGTATGCCATAGCCAGTCAATGCCAGGTTCACCTCATCCACAGGCTTCAATCCAATCCAGCGTGTGCCAAGCACATTCTGCGGGTCACCGAAAGGAATAATCCTTCCCTCGTATGTCCAGGCAGGGTTCATCTGCTTCTGGCTTACGATGAAGTTGCCAGATGGCGTTCTGTCATGCCGTCCAGTGCTGATTTTATAAAAACGATATAGCTTGTCATCAAGATAGAGGCAAAGCAGAAAGTCCTTTTTTGAGATTTTGATTGACCAAGTGCCGTCAATGTACATCAATGGATTTCCAGGATAGATGATGGCACTGGTGCGAGACAGGCTGTTGAGTTTCTGAAGAGCCTCCACAGTCGTATTCAGCCTGTATGCAATTTTCGTTAGCTTGTCACCTGCCACTATCACGTAGCGCTTCTTTTCAGGGGCAGGTGCGCTTCCATTCATGAATACCTTATTCACATTGTCAATGACCTGCGCGAATTCCAGCCAGGAAGGTGAATATTCTTCGCATTTCTCCAGTCCAGAATACGCGGTCTGCCTGGAGGCAAGCAGCTTTTCCTCCTGGAATTCCTGCTTTGCTTGAGCAAGAAGCATCTGCAAATCACCTGAAATAGCAGGTTCGTTGCCAGGTACATCGGCAACTGGAGGCGGCAATGCAGGTGCAGAATCTGGAATCTGTGGTTCAACACTGGGAGGCGTCTTGTCCTGCCCCACAAAATAAGGGGCAAGCCTGCTACGCCATACGTGCCAGCAGCACCACGAAAGACCGACTATCACTGCAAGAATAAAAAAATATTTTACGTGCTTGTAGTTAAGCATTCCTACTCCTTGAACATAGAAATAATCCAAACAGCCTTCAACACGCCGTTCATCCGTTGGGATGAACGAAAATTACTAAAAATGCACAAAAACCTAAACAGCCTCTGCACATGCGTACTAACACAGCTTCACGGACAGTGAGCACATCGCTCCACGAGCAGTCCGTACGTTCACGGTCCACCAACAGCTCCACAAACTGCTCGCTCGCTCACTACACAAGAACTGCACGCTCACTGCACGCTCGCTC
>JAFSTJ010000331.1 GCA_017450525.1 Victivallales bacterium
ATTATGGATGAATAGCTGTTGAAATCAAAACGGCTGTGGAAATCCCGAAAGGCCGCCGTGTAATCAGGTATTACCTGGCTACAGGAAAGTCTTTCCTGGCAATAGGTGTTGCCCACCATGACTATACAGCCTGAATAGTTCCACAACAGGTCGCTGGTCTTTTTATCCAGAAAAGACGATTCCAGTAGCAATCCATCCGTCCCATGCAAAAGTTGCCTTGCCTTCTCAGCATCATTCAAGATATGGTATGGAATCAATTTGGGTTCAATGCCAAGTTCAGCAAAGTGCCCGAACAATTTTTCCTGCGCATCCCGCTTTATCACATCCAGCGCCAATGGGTCAGGAAGCGTCCCAGCGTAGGCGATGACTGGCTTGTGCTCCTCTTCGTTCTTGATGAAACTGCCCTTGTGCGGCACACGGTAGATGACGCCGCGCTCCTCCAGCAAATCCAACACGCGCTGCGCTGTCACTAGAGATATGGAATAATGCATCGCCAATGCGCGGACGGACATCACGGGCGTGTCCTTCTTGAGATGCTTCTTCCCCAGCTCCTCAATGTAACGCTCCGCCAACTCAGCTGTCTTGGTCTTCCTGCCGTAAACCATAGTTCTACACCAATTGCCTGTTTCACATGGCAAATTCTACAAGGGAAAAACAGTAATGCAACAGCAAATGTTAAATATTTATGAAAAACTGTATTAACTTTAATATAACAGTTGTGCTAGAAATAAAATAAAGAAAAAGGCTGTTGCAACACCGAGTTTTGCAACAGCCCCGAAGAGAAAAGGTTGGATTTTATGGAACCTTGAAAGAACACAGGTTCATATTGACGTCAAAGTAATATGCAGTCTTCTTTGAAGTCCAGTCACCATATTCGTAATGCAGGCAATCGTAGAATCCAGCGAAATCCTGTCCACCTGCGGCACCGTCCAGCCTGGCGGTGTTGACCTTGTTGTCATGCACGAAATAGTACTGCCCCGCGTCACCAGTCGCCTTATTGGAAATGTGCGCGCTGTACGTCTGCGCGTCAAGAGTCGCCTTAATTGAGTCCCCCAATATGAAATAGAGTGAAGGACTTTCCACCAGCTTCAACTTCATATATTTGCAGGTCTCAGAATCACCGCTGTTCTTCTTGCCATAGAAGAACCTGTTGTAATTCGCGGTGTTGCCGCCACTGATGCCCTTTACTGCATAACTCCAGTATTTTATGGTCGTGCCAACTTTTGCTCCTTTTCCGCCGCCCCAGTCACAACGGAACCAGGATGCATCCTGTGGCAAATACTTTAAGGTGCAATAGCGTAGCCAGGCCGAATCCCCAACCCAGCTGATGAGGATGAGGTCGTCATTCTCATCAGCATAGAAGCGCATCGCCATTTCAAGATTGTGCAGTTTGTTTGTGCAGTTGATGGCACGTGCCTTTCCGCGTGCCTTCGCCAGCGCGGGCAGCAGCATGGCCGCTAGTATCGCGATGATGGCAATTACGACAAGCAACTCAATCAAGGTGAAAAAGCCGTGTCTGCTCAATTTTCTTTTGTCTCTCCTTTTCATAATCACTCCATTGCTCTTTCTACATGCAAGACGTTTCCAAGCGTCATAAACATGCAATCCAAACTATTGCCGCATATTCTAATAAAGAAAAACAGCAATGCAACAGCAAATGTTCAATTTCACAAAAAAAGTGTATCATATTTTATATAACAGTTAGGGCTTTTAAGAACAGTCATCTTTCACTCTGCAAAACATCAAACATCGTGTATAGTAAGGCTGCTCACACAAAAAAACAGAAAGCATGAATGACAATGCGCATTTTGCATATCACAGAGGCTGCGGAATACGGTGTGCTGAGGCATATCTCGCTGGTAACGAGCGAACTTGCCAGGCGTGGCCATGAATGCGCCGTACTTCTATTCGGCAACCGTATTGACGAAGGCGTGGAATTGCCCTGCAAGCGCATCATCCACAAGCAAACTGGCGGTCGTCTTGCCAATCTGCTGGATTCCATCAAGACGATACGCCACGCCATAACCGAATTCCAGCCAGACATTGTCCACCTGCATGCATTCACAGCAGGCATAGCAGGCCGCCTGGCCGTCAAGGGTTGCATATACTCTCCACACAGTTTTGCCTTGCATAATTCAATCCCATGGCTGACACGCAAGGCTGTGACTTTGGCGGAGAAGTGCCTTGGCTTCCGAACTGGGGCATACGCCTTTGTTTCCGAAAATGAGTATTGTGACGCTATGCAACTGAATCTAGACCAAAGCAAATTGCACGTCTGCCACAATGGACTGCCAGAGAATTTTGCAGACGGCATGTACTCCCGTGAAGAGGCCAGGTCTCTGCTGGAATCAGTGCATCCTGGCATATTCTGCGCAAAGAAGACAGGCGTTTTTCCAGGTCGCCTTTATCCCCAGAAGAATCCTAGCCTTGTTATTGACGCACTTGAAAAAATGGGAAATGACGCGCCACGCATAGTATTTTGCGGCGACGGTCCGCTACTTGAATCACTAAAGCAACGCAATTGCCAATCGGCATTCTTCACTGGCAGAATACCAGAATTGTGGCGCTACCTCAGGGCATTTGATTTCGCAATAATGACTTCCTGGTACGAAGGCCTTTCATACGCCTTTCTGGAATGCCTTGCAGCAGGTCTGCCAATTGCGGCGCCTGATGAGGTTGGAATAACTGATGCGTTTTACGGCACTAAAATGGATTCACCGAACAACCTACTGTCAATCTGGCCAAAGGATGGCGCTGATGACTTGGCAAAAAGAATCCGCGATATAGCAGAGATGTCCTGCTATCCGCCATGCATTCCATTGACGCTGGCAAAGCAAGTGGACGGGCTTCTGGAAGTTTACAATAATGCGCTTGTTGCAAAACCGTTTATGTGAGCGCCGAAGCGGCGCTCACTCAGGTTGATGCAGGAGCAAGGCAAAGTTTTTGCAAAAGCCCATGCCCTATCTTCCCACAAAAGAGTCCAGTTCCTGGAGTTGCTCCTTTGTCAATTGGTGGAGGCTGTTCATTTGGGAGGTGATAACAGTCTGCCGAGCCGCCGCCTCCAGCAGTTCCAGCCTGTCAAACGCGGCAAGGAGCGTTGCGCCCAAGGCAAGCACACCATGATTTTCCATAAGGCCGCATACGCAGGGTGCCTTCATGCACGATGACACATTGTGAGCCAACTGGCTTGTCCCCATAAGCGCGTATGGAATCCAGATTGGCTCGCCTAAAAGCGCGTATGCCTCGGCTGTGAGATGCGTGTCAATCGCCTCGTCCATGGCGCAGAATGCAGTCGCAGTGACTGGATGCGCGTGCACAATGGCCTTCACATCTGGACGATTCCTGTATATCTCCAAATGCATTTCAGTCTCAATGCTCAGTTTCAGTTCAGGCGTGAGTGAATGCCCGTCCTCCAGACTCACCAGGCCAACACCATCCGCCTGTATTTCGCATTTGTCCCACTGTGAGGCAGTGATAGCCATTATCCCTTCTGGTATTAAGCATGAAATATTGCCGCCGCTGGTAGTCGTCAACCCCTGGCGATACAGGCGGCGCATAAAATATGCCACCTGCCCTCTTTCATTTTCGTATTGCATTTGCTTCTCCTTAATGTAATGCCTAAAATATAGCAAGCAAACACAAAAATTACAGGTGACAACTGATATTATCTGCGAGGTTATTCTGCGCGGC
>JAFSTJ010000332.1 GCA_017450525.1 Victivallales bacterium
TAATGGGCCTTGTGTTTCATCAGGGGATGGGGATCTGTGAATGGATGTTTAGGAGTCTTTTTGACATAGGTACTGTAATAAGTTCAAAGGGATTTGGCGCATTTGCGAGCGCTTTGCTTTTTGGGTTTACATGGTTCTTAGGTAGCGGCGCACTGTTTTCCGCCCTTGTGGCACGATATCTGGAATATAGGGGGCGAAGACGGATGGGCCTTATACACCATAACTTTTCTGATGAAGAAAATCACATTCTAATCCTGGGTTGGGATTACAATGTTCCGTCGCTTCTTAGAAACATTTCTGAATCAAGGTCGTTTAACGGAGTGGATTCCCAGCAGCAGAGGGTGGCCATTATAACCATGCAGCAGGCTACGGCATTGAGGCTGGCTGTGCGGGCGAGTGGAAAATCCGACAATCTTAGGGTTTCGGTTTGCAGAGGGAACTATGACAATGTGGATGATTTAGTAGATAACTTCTCTCTTGGTCTTGCGAAAGATATATATATTCTTGGAGAGCCTGACGAACAGGATCATGATGGGCAGATGCTTAATCTACTGGCCAAATTGAATGCCGCATTGGGAGAAGGATACAAGAGCGAGATGCGTGCCCACGTAAAGATTAATTCATATCTACTTTATAACAAGTTGAAGCGAAGCCGCGAAGACGATAATCGGCATAGTATTCGTGTTGACTATATAAATTTTTATGATACTTGGAGTCGTCGCTTGTGGGCGATGTTGCCGTCTATCCAGGCGGGAGGCTATCCGGCGATTCGTTTTATGCCGTGCGGCAACAAGAAAAAGGTTCGGGTTATAGTTGTTGGCTTTTCGCAGATGGGACAAGCCCTAACTGTCGAGGCAACTCGGCTGTCTTGCTACGGCGATAATGTAACAACTGATATTATAGTGTTGGATGAGAATATTTCAGCAAAGCTGGCTGGCTTCTTGCGAGAGTTTCCCAACATTAACAAAAATAGCCCAATCGTCAATCATCGTTTTCGGTTTCTGAACATTGTGGATTTCCGTGCGGAGCAGTTTTTGCGTACGATAGAACGATTGGTGGGTGACGACACGCAAACTAGTATATTGTTTTCCATGTCGGATTCAGGGTTGGCACTTGAATTGATGAAGGATGTGCTTGACTTATTGAAGGGGAAGGAGGCTTCTTTTAAATTGTATGTGCGTCAGGATATTTTGACATTTGGCACGAATCGACCCGGGGAAAGGCTTCTGGACCTGCCGGAGTGCGATCAAGTCTATTATTTTGGATTTAGGAATGATGCCTCGTATAATACTTGGCGGCGAGACATAGTTTCAGATGCATTGTATGCTGATAGGAAGAATCAGAAAAAGGGGGGCAACAAATACAACTGCATCTATCGAAGAGAGCGGTTTAGGTATCGGGTGGATGCATGGATGGAAATGTTGCACTCTGTCGGTCTGCGTGTTGTAGAGGGGGAGCATAACGCGAATCATATTGATTCTGCAAGGTTGCAGACCCTTGCACTGGCGGAGCATAGACGATGGGTTACGGGCGAAGTTATTAACGAGAGATCAAATCCGGTGGGCACAACGGTTCCCGTCCGGAGCCTTTTAAATATTGATCCTAGATTTAACGATGTCGCAAACAATATAGATGCTGAACACATAACAGAGATCAATAAGTTTTTGAAGTTGGCTGGATATGCTGTTTTAGCTGAGCAAAGATTACACAAAGGCAATCAAAGGTTGGCGCAATGACAAATTCACTTAACAAAGCCAGTGATTGGAACGTATTGAACAAGATTGCACTTAGCGGCGGGTTGATCCTTATAATGGTCGTGGCACCGTTTTGCTGGGGCTTGCTGCCTAGAGGATATGATGTCCTAAATGCAAATCCTCAGATAAAGGCCAATCCATACTTTACCGTCTTCATGCGAATGGCAACAAGCTTTCTCTGGACTGTTGTTGCATCAATCCTTGTTTGGTTGTGGTTTTGTATAATTCTTAAAGATAGTAAGCAGGGCTTCATGCAACTCTGCGGCAAGACATGTGCGCTTATAAAAAAACGCCTTCCGTGGCTTTTGATGCTATCGGTCTGCTACTTTGCTGCTCGTGCTGTTGAAATGAAATGCATATTGACATATTCCATCGAAGAAGGGGCTGTGGTTGCAGATGGAACGGCGAAGGCTTTGAAGGACTATGGCTATTTCATGGGTCTTATGCTGGCATTGTTGCTTGCGATAAAAAACAATGCGCTTTACGGGATGCTGGCAAAACTATCGTCAAAGTGCGCGCCGGATTTTGCCAACAACATCAGGGGCAAGCTTTGCAGCGGACGCATGACGTTTGTCGGCAAGATATTTTGGGGCAGCACACTGTTTCTGACGATTGCCAGCGGGATATTGTATATCAGCGCCAAAGAACCGCTTTGCGTCTGGCCGTTTGTCGCAGAGATGAGCGTTATAGCGTGTATTGTGGCATTGCTGACTAGTTTCGGGACAGACTTCAAGATTCTCGGCAATGTGAATGCTGGAGAATCTGCAGACAAATGCCCGGCTTGGCTGCCGGCGCTTCTCGCAAGCCTGGCCGTGAATCTTTTTCAGTCGGGTGGCACGGCTATGTGGGCTATACTGTCGTGGTTCGGAACAAAACCGGACGGGGTGGAGTTTTGGTCATTGGCGTCGCAGTACAAAACGAAGGAAAACCTTTTCGCACTTGTCTTTGTTATAGGGTTGCTCGGTAGCCTGATAGCTCATGTCTCGCAGCTTTTTGGCGTCATCTTGCATGATGCGAAACTCAAGCGTATGGGAATGACGCGCTATGGCGTTACTGGTAGCGACTGGTTGATGATATGCGGAGGATTCGAGCCGCTTTTCGTTGTGCTTATTGGCGTATGTTGGCCTCGTCCCGAAGATAAATTAATCAGCTTGTGCCCAATGCTCGTTGCTGTTGCCACCGTTGCGGTGATTGCATTGCTTAGGATTGCAGAAGTCTGGTCGGAGAAAAGTTCCGTCGTGCGCAATCGCATTTTCACTAATGTCCGGGGAAGTACCCAGGATGACCATTCCGGCGTGTCCGCCGCTGAATTGCGCGTTCGTGCACTTAAGTTGTCGTATCTTAAGTTTTACAGCAAGCGCAAGGAGCTTGCGTCAATGGATTTAGGCTTGTCGACGCTGTTGCCGATTGGCGATATAAAGTCGCTGTCATCGCCGGCCAATGGCGTGGCGGCGTCTTCGTTTCTGACCTTCATCACTAACGGGCAATACTATTTTACGCAAGACGATCCTTTTACAAATACCGTCTTGGCTGCGCACGAGAAGTATATGGAGAAGTTTATTGATGAGAATAACCTTCCACGTGTAGAGGTAAAATCGCTCAAGCGTTATCTCAAGAGCATTGGAATCAGCGGTGAGGACTGGTGCGATACGCTTCGGCCAAAGGCGCAGAAATTGGCAGACGAGCAGGGGATATCAGGCAAAGATTCTATGCCGTATGTCATCTTGACGAATGACCAATCTGTGGCGAAAACTGTTGCTGCAGAATGGAATAGTCTCTTGGCGGAGATTCGAGATGCTGTGAAGAACGGTGAACTAGATGCTTACGTTAATGGAATGATTGTTGATATGAAGGGAGAATAATGACACCAGACGAGTTCTACAAGAAGTTTCACGTTTCCGACGCGGCGAAGGTTGCGGCCGGATACCGCAACCCAAAAACTCCGCAGTTGAGGGCCTTTGCGGAGGAGCAGGGTGCGAAGTTGGTGCAGGACTGCGGTATCGCGGGCGCGGAGTATTTCATCGGTGGATCGCTCGGCTA